>JAQCBM010000004.1 GCA_027729865.1 Actinomycetota bacterium | reverse complement strand
ATGGCCGTGGGTCGAGCCAAGCAGCGCAATATCGACGGATGGGTAGAGCGCAGGCGTCCGAACTCCAGTTCCGCGTCGGCGGCGAGGGCGGCGCGCGATGCCGATCAGGCATCTGGAAGGGTTCCCTCAGACGGTTCGTCGAACACGGAGGAATGAGTGGCTGAGAAGTCTGTTCCCACGCAAAAGCGGCTGGTGCTGCTCAGTGGACGTTCACACCCGGAGCTAGCCGAATCGGTTGCGAATGAATTGGGGATCGACCTCTCGCCAACCTTGGCTTACGACTTCGCCAATGGTGAGATCTTCATCCGCTTCCGCGAATCCGTCCGCGGCACCGACGCCTTCGTGCTGCAAAGCCACACGACGCCGATCAACAAGTGGATCATGGAGCAGTTGATCATGATCGATGCGTTGAAGCGGGCATCGGCCAAGCGCATCACAGTGATCGTTCCGTTCTATGGCTATGCGCGCCAAGATAAGAAGCACCGCGGCCGTGAACCCATTTCCGCTCGTCTCATGGCGGATTTGTTCAAGGCAGCCGGTGCGGACCGTTTGATGACTGTTGATCTGCATACCTCGCAGATTCAGGGCTTCTTCGATGGTCCGGTCGACCATCTCTTCGCTTTGCCCTTGCTCGCAGCGCATGTGGCTTCGCGTGTTTCCACGGACGAAATCACGGTTGTGTCTCCGGACGCGGGCCGGGTGCGCGTTGCCGAGAGGTGGACCGATGTCCTGGGTGCACCGCTCGCGATCATCCACAAGCGGCGTGATCCCGATGTGCCGAATCAGGTGCGCGTGTTCGAGGTTGTGGGTGATGTCAAAGACCGCGTATGCGTGGTTGTCGACGACATGATCGATACCGGCGGGACGATTGTGAAGGCCGCTGAGACGTTGTTCGAGAATGGCGCGAAAGACGTCATCGTTGCCGCAACTCACGGCATCTTGAGTGACCCTGCCAAGGAGCGTTTGCAGCAATCGCGCATCTCGGAAGTTGTGGTCACCGACACTTTGCCGATCACCGAGGATCACTTGTTCGACAAACTCACGATCTTGTCGATCGCGCCGATCCTGGCGAAGGCGATCAACGAGGTGTTCACCGACGGATCGGTGACCTCGATGTTCGAGCCGGCTACTGCCGACGAGGCCTCGTCGCACTAGTTCTCACGACCCGGCTAGACTCTTGCCGTCCTCGGCGAGGGAGGCACGGTTCAGCGGTCAAGACCCGCAGACCGGGCCGCCGTGATCGACGCGGGCGGCGATGAGCCGCGCCGTCGGCCCCGCCCCCGCGAGAACGAGCGAACACCCCGAAATGCCGTTTTTGAGTACTTGCCGAAGGAGCACCATGACCAAGGTCGAGATCACCGTCGAACCCCGTTCTGACTTCGGAAAGGGTGCTGCTCGTCGAATTCGACGCACAGGGAACATCCCGGCAGTCGTGTACGGCTCGGGCATGGAACTCATTCACGTGGCCATCCCCGAGCATGACCTCGACCTCGCGCTGCGCAAGCCCCGCGTGGTGCTGAGCATCTCGATGGCGGGAAGCACGTACCTCACCAAGCCGCGTGATGTGCAACGCGACCCGGTCAAGCGCAACCTCGAGCACGTCGACCTCGTGATCATCACCGAGCGCGAAGCGGCCATCCGCAGCAACTACGCAGATGCCGTCGCCAAGGCGGAAATCGCTGCGGCTGAGGCTGGCTACGACTCCGCGTCGGTCATCATGGCTCTCGAAGAGGCTGTTGCGCGTGGCGAGAATCCGCTTGAAGCGGTCGATCACGCTGTTGCCGACGTCAAGGCCAAGGCCGCGGAGATGGCCGCAGCTGCCGCTGCTCGTGACGCGGCGCGTGAGGCGACTGAGGCTGAGGCTGCGGCTGGAGCCGCCGAGGGTGAAGCGGCCGCTGAGTCCGCGGCCGAGTAGGTCGGTCAACGAGCTTAAGCACGAACGGTGTCCGGACCCTGGCTCATCGTTGGGCTGGGAAATCCTGGCCCGGCGTACGCGGCTACCCGGCACAACATCGGTGCGACGCTCATCGCGCATTTGGCTTCCGACGCTGGCGTGAAGTTGTCGCGCCACAAGAGAGCTCTCGCGGAAACAGCCGAAACGCACTTCGGATTCCCGGGAGACCGAGAGCCGATTGTGCTGTGTGCACCGTTGTCCTATATGAACGAAAGCGGCGGTCCGGTCAAGGCAGCGATGGCCTTCTACGACGTCACACCCGATCGGCTTGTGGTGGTCCACGATGAATTGGATATCGACTTCGGCGCGATCCGGATCAAGAAGGGCGGTGGCGATGGCGGTCACAACGGATTGAAGAGCATCCGCAGGGCCCTCGGCACTGGCGACTATTTCCGTGTGCGCCTGGGAATCGGACGGCCGCCAGGACGCCAAGCGCCAGCCGACTTCGTCCTGCAACCCTTTTCTTCATCCGAACGTAGTGAGTTGCCGGTCTTCTTGGACCGAGCTGCAAGTGCCGTGGAGACTGTCGTTCGCCGAGGTCTCGAGGTGGCGCAGAATGAGTTCAACCGACCTATAAGCGGAGATGATGCATGAGTGACCCACGATCGGACGCGGAGATCTCGCGCGACGTTGCCAGGGAAGCAGGTCAGTTGCTGCTTGCCATCCGCCGGGATTTCATGGCCGAGAACGGACCGGCGCAGGACAAGGCGACGGCAAACCGGCTGCGTGATGCAGCTGATGCTGCCTCGAACGAATTGATACTGGATCTCTTGCGACAGGCACGTCCGGGCGATGCAATCTTGAGTGAGGAAGCCAAGGACGACCCCATTCGCCTGGAATCTGACCGGGTATGGATCGTTGATCCGTTGGACGGCACGTGGGAATACGGCCAAGACCGCGCTGATTTTGCGGTTCACATTGCTCTGTGGTCGGACCAACAGCTGAGTGCGTGCACCGTCGATTTACCCGCCCAGGGACTGACGCGCTCGGTACTCGACAGCGTGGATGCTTCCGCGCTTCCTACCGATCGACCGGTTCGCATCGTTGCCTCCCGTAGTCGGCCACCGGCCATGCTTGAGCAGGCTCGAGATTCGCTGAGCCGCATCCTCGCGGATTCCGGCATGAGCGACCACGGTGTGGAGATCGTCGATGTCGGATCAGTCGGAGCGAAAGTCAACGAAATTCTCAGTGGTCGAGCTGATGCGTATGTGCACGACACTGGTTTCTATGAGTGGGACGTGGCTGCTCCCTACGGCGTAGCTGAGCACTACGGCTTGCTGTGCTCGAACTCAGAAGGAGTTGGCATCACCTTCAACCACATGCCGCCCTATGTGAACAACCTTGTGGTGGCGCAACCGCAGTTGTATCCGCTGTTGATGAGCGCTCTTGCGGAGGCGTCTACAACGTGAGTTTGCGGGGTCTTCTCGACATACTCGAACGGCAGCGACCGTTCATTCGCATCAATGAGCTTGCCTTGGATGCGTCCGCTTCAGTAATCGACGTCTACGGACCGACCAGTACACATCCGCTAGTGGCCGCAGCTGTTCAACGGAGTTCGAGGGCACCCCTGCTGCTGATCACAGCAACCGGCCAAGGTGCCGAGGATGCGGCGGCAATGGTTCGCGATTACGCCCCTGAGGCTTGCGTCGCAGTCTTCCCTTCCTGGGAAACGCTGCCCCACGAGCGGTTGTCGCCGTCAGCCGACACTGTTGGAAGGCGGACCGCCGTAGTGCGGCGGCTTGTAGCACCAGATGAGAGTGATCCACTTCTGGCATCCATTGATGTGGTGGTGGCATCGATTCGCGCGGTCATCCAGCCAATCGTCCGCGCGGTTGCCGATGCGCAGCCGATTCGCCTTCACGCAGGCGACAAGGCGGAGCTGACCGAGATCGTCGACCGCTTGGTCGAATTGGGATACGAGCGGGTAGATCTCGTTGAACGACGCGGCCAAGTGGCGGTGAGAGGAGGAATCGTCGATGTTTTCCCCGCCACCGAAGAGCACGCGGTACGCATCGAGTTCTGGGGTGATGAAGTAGAGAGCATTCGGCACTTCGCAGTCGCCGATCAACGATCGCTCGATGTTCTGGAACACGGTGTGCTGGCGGGCCCCGTGCGCGAATTGCTGTTGACCGAGGAGGTGCGGGCGCGAGCACGCGAATTGGTCGAGCACGCCCCGGGTATCGCGGACATGTGCGCGAACCTCGCCGAGGGCGTTGCCGTTGAAGGTATGGAATCGCTAGCCGCCTTGCTATCTCCGGAGATGGTGACGTTGGTGGAGTTGCTGCCGCGCGGCACTCAGGTGCTCGTGAGCGAGCCGGAGCGGGTGAAGACGCGCGCGGCTGACGTCCTCCGAACGGCTGAGGAGTTCCTTGAGGCGGGATGGCATAGCGCCGCGGTAGGTGCGGATACCCCGATCGACATCGAGCCGGCCGCGTACCGAACCGTGGATGAAGTCATGGCGACGGCGATGGTTCGCGGGGATCGCTGGTGGGAGTTATCCCCGCTACGCACTCCAGACCCCGATGTGGATCTCGGCGCAGTTACGCCGGAGGCTTATCGCAGTGATGCGAACGCTGCCTTTCGTGACATTCGACAGTGGCGTACGGCCGGATATCGCGTTGTCATCACGGCGCGCGGCCAGGGACCGCTCGACCGCCTAGCAGAGGAATTCTCGGATGCGGACATCCCTGCGAAGGTGAGCGCGAATCTGGACTCTGAGGCCGTCGTCACCCTTGTCCGAAGCGCCGCTGTGGACGGTTACCTATTCCCAGACGCTGGCGTTGTGCTGCTTACTGAGTCCGACCTGTTGGGCCAGCGATCGACCAGCAAGGCTGATGCACGGTTGCCGAGTCGTCGTCGGCGCACCGTCGATCCAATGAGCCTGAAGTCCGGCGATTTCGTTGTGCACGATCACCATGGCGTGGGTAAGTACGTTGAAATGGTGCGGCGCACGGTTCATGGTGCAGAGCGTGAGTACCTGATCATCGAATACGCGCCCAGCAAGCGAGGGCAGCCAGCCGATCGCCTTTTCTTGCCGATGGATCAACTCGACCTGATCACTCGATACGTGGGTGGCGAGTCACCGAGTCTGCACCGACTTGGCGGCAGCGATTGGGCCAAGACCAAAGGGCGGGCGCGCAAGGCGGTTCGGCAGATCGCCGATGAACTCATCAGGTTGTACGCGGCTCGACAAGCGAGCACCGGTCACGCATTCGAAGCAGACACCCCGTGGCAGCGTGAACTCGAGGATGCATTCGCGTATGTCGAGACGCCCGATCAACTTGCGTCCATCAATGAGGTCAAGCGAGACATGGAGCGGGTTATGCCGATGGATCGCCTCATCTGTGGTGACGTTGGGTATGGCAAGACCGAAATCGCGATCCGTGCGGCTTTCAAGGCGGTTCAAGACGGTAAGCAGGTAGCGGTCCTAGTCCCCACGACTTTGCTTGTCCAACAGCATCAGGCGACTTTCGGTGAACGCTACGCACCCTTTCCTGTTCGGATCGCCGCGTTATCGCGCTTCACATCCGACAAGGAACGCAAGGAGATTCTCGCGGGCATCCAGGACGGTTCGGTCGACATCGTGATTGGCACGCATCGACTTCTCACTCCCGAAGTGCGCTTCAAGGATCTGGGACTTGTGATCATTGATGAGGAACAGCGTTTTGGTGTGGAGCACAAGGAGCATCTCAAAGCACTACGAACCAACGTCGATGTACTGGCAATGTCCGCCACTCCCATCCCGCGGACCCTGGAGATGGCTGTCACCGGGATTCGTGAGATGTCGGTGATTCAAACACCACCGGAGGAGCGACACCCTGTCCTGACGTACGTAGGTCCTTATGACGACAAGCAGATTTCGGCAGCCATACGACGTGAACTCCTTCGTGATGGACAGGTCTTCTTCGTCCATAATCGAGTTGAATCGATCGAGCGTGCAGCGGCGCGTGTGCGAGACATGGTGCCCGAGGCTCGGATTGCTGTTGCGCATGGACAGATGCCGGAAGCGCGCCTCGAACAGGTGATTGTGGACTTCTGGAACAAGGACATTGACGTGTTGGTTTGCACAACCATCGTGGAATCGGGAATCGACATCGCCAACGCGAATACCCTGATCATCGATCGGGCTGACACTTTCGGTCTGTCCCAACTTCATCAACTGCGCGGTCGCGTGGGACGCGGCCGGGAGCGTGCTTACGCATATCTTCTCTACGACCCCAACAAGCCATTGACCGAGACTGCTCATGAGCGCCTCTCGACGATCGCTCAACGCACGGATCTTGGATCAGGTATGCAGATTGCATTGAAGGATCTAGAGATCCGTGGGGCCGGAAATCTGCTCGGAGGCGAACAAAGCGGGCACATCGCCGACGTCGGATTCGATCTTTACGTGCGTCTAGTCGGTGAGGCCCTCGCCGCGCACAAAGCTGGCGATACCGAGCCTGAGATCGGCGAAGTTAAGGTCGAGTTGCCGGTGACGGCGCACCTTCCCGACAACTATGTCCCGGCCGAGCGGCTGCGCCTGGAGGCCTACAAGCGTTTGGCTGATGCGCACACTGAGGCTCTGGTGGATGAAGTGGTGGCGGAACTTATCGACCGGTACGGCCCGCTTCCCGAATCTGCTCAAACTCTCGTAGACGTTGCCCGATTCCGGGTGCACTGCCGCGAAGCTGGTATCGAGGAAGTCATCATTCAAGGGAACAATGTGCGCCTGCATCCCGTTGACCTTCCGGAGTCGGCCCAGATGCGGCTGTCTCGCCTCTACCCGCGCACCACCATGAAGCCTGCTATCCGTACGATCATCGTGCCTCGACCCACCGCGGGTCCAGCGCTCGGTGCAGCAGCCTTGAAAGATCGGGAACTGCTTGCCTGGGCCGATGAACTCGTGGGCATCGTGCGAGGTGCACCAGTGAAGGCCAATGCGTAGCAACAGAACACGGGAGATGAAACAGCACATGTCGAGCAAGAAGCAGTGGACTCTCGTGGGGGCCGCCGTGATCGGGGCCATCGTGCTCAGCGGTTGCGGATCGACCTCACCTGGTGCAGCCGCGGTAGTGGGCGGTGATCGTATCTCCGAACGCGAGCTAAACGAGAAGGTTGAACAGGTGCTCAGGGCGCAGGGACGCCCGATGGATTCTGCGTCGGAAGCGCTGGTGGTCACGACCCTGGATCGAATGATCACCACGAGTTTGGTCGAGCAGCTTGCCGATCAAGAAGGTGTCGAAGTAACTCAAGGAGAACTAGACGCGACCTTGGCTAACTATGCAGAAGCAACGGGAGGCCAGGACGCTTTCGAGGAACTGCTCATTCAGCAGGACCTCGCGCCGGAAAGTATCGAAGATCTATTCCGCGTGAACATCCTGGCGCAGAAGTTGGGCATGGAACTTGATCCCATGGGCAGTCCAGAAGCGCAATCCTCAGCGGTGCTTGTCGCTGTGTCTCAGTTCAGCGAGGAGGTTGGAACGTCGGTAAGCCCCCGCTACGGCACGTGGGACGGCGCAACGCTGACGGTGGGCGCCATCTCGAACGATCTATCGGTGCCGGGCAGCAACTCCTAGTACCTGATGGACGTTCCCGAACCGAATCCGGCACCTGGAGCCAGTCTCCTGGAGTTGGTCGCGGTGATGGACCACCTGCGCTCACCGGGCGGTTGCCCCTGGGATGCTCGCCAAACCCACGAAAGCCTCGTCGAGTATCTCGTGGAAGAGGCCTACGAAACCGTGGAAGCAATTGAAGCGAGCGATGACGCTGGCCTGCGAGAGGAACTGGGGGACCTGCTGTTGCAGGTGGTGTTCCACGCTCGGATCGCGCAGGAGCGTGGAGACCAAGGCTGGAATATCGACGACGTTGCACGGGGCATCATCGGCAAGTTGATCCGCCGTCATCCGCATGTATTCGCGGACGTGAATGCCGATACAGCTGAACAAGTCGAAGCCAATTGGCACGCACTCAAGGCTGAAGAGAAGGGGCGGTCATCGGTAACTGACGGAATCCCGGAGCAACTTCCAGCCTTGTTGCGTGCGAGCAAGGTGCGTGCCCGAAGCGCAACTCTCGCCGACGACCTGCCGAGTTTGGGTGGACAGGAAGAAGCCGAGCGCATCGTGCGTTCGATCGAGTCTGAAGAGGAATTCGGGGACGTTCTCTTGGCGCTGGCCTCAATCGCGCGGGATCGAGGCTGGGATGCAGAGGGTGCACTTCGACAGGCCGTCAGGCGCAGGATTGAAGAGATCCGTCAAGTAGAGCTAGGCGCATGAACGAGGCGACTCAGGCCTTCCGGCGGCTAGCCGAGGAATCGATCGATGCTGCGCTGGAAGCCGACCCGGTTGCTGCAACCTGGCTAGGAGACCACCGATTCGATGATCGCCTGCCTGACTATTCATCGGATGCGCTCACCTCCCGAGCGCGGACGATCGACGATCAACTCACAGCGATCGATGCGGTGGACGATGTTGAACTAGACGTTGTGGATCTTGTGGATTTAGAGATCATGCGATCCCGTCTCCAGCGCGAAGCCTTTGAAATCGAGGAGTTGCGCGCCGCCGAGTGGAATCCGATGCTCTGGAATCCCGGAACGGCTCTACACCTACTGCTATCTCGCGACTTCGCTCCCTGGGAGGAGCGCCTTGCGAGTATCGATAGGCGGCTGTCGGACATTCCGCGTTTTCTCGAGCAGGCTCGAACGACTTTGATTTCGATGCCGCAGATCCACGTGGAAACGGCCATGGGGCAACTCATGGGAACTCGTGAACTCATCAGTTCGCATATTGGGCTGCAGTGTCACGAGCATGGAAGCGCTACGCCGGATTCGCTCGAGGTGGCACTAGGCGCGGTCGATGAGCAGCTGGCCTGGCTGGAAGATCGGCTACCAGAAAGCACCCGCAGCCCGCGGCTGAATCAGCGAACCTATGCGGGGGTGCTGTGGCACTCACTCGACGATGCTACGAATGCGAGCCATCTGCTGCGTGACGCTGAAGGCCATCTGGACAAGGTGACCGAGCAGATGCGCGAGCTAGCCGCTGAATATTTGGATGAATCCGTTCATGCAGAGAAAGTCGTCCGCCGAGCCCTCGAGTCGATCGCGCGCACATCTCCGGTAAGTGATGCGTCGGTCCTCGGAATCGTCGAGGACGCTCTCGAGCGCACCACGGACTTCGTGCGTACACAGCAACTGGTCTCGATACCTGATGTTGCGACTGAGATCATTGAGATGCCCGAGATCCATCGGGGAGTAGCCGTCGCCTATTGCGATGCTCCAGGTCCCTTGGAAGCGGCAACCGTCCCTACGTATGTGGCCGTTTCGCCTACCCCGGCCGACTGGGACGCGGGACGAGTTGAGTCGTTCTACCGTGAGTACAACGCCACATTGCTGCATGACTTGACGATTCATGAGGCGATGCCCGGGCATGTATTGCAGTTGGCTCACGCTGCCCGGTTGGAGACTCCTACCCGAGTGCGTCGCTTCGGATTCAGTGGTGTGTTCGTTGAAGGGTGGGCGGTCTACGCAGAGGAGTTGATGCTTGAACGGGGTTATGCGCCGGTGGATTCACACTCGTCTGCCTTGGCTATCCGACTCCAGCAACTGAAGATGCAGGCACGGATGGCGATCAACACCATCTTGGACATCCGTGTTCATTCGATGGAGATGACCGAGGAAGAGGCACTACGTCTCATGACGTTCCGTGGTTTTCAAGAAGAGGGAGAGGCTGTCGGCAAGTGGAAGCGGGCTCTGCTCACCGCTGGTCAACTACCCACGTACTTCGTCGGCTACAAGGCCGTGAAATCCATTTCTGATGACTTGCGAGTGCTTCACCCAGACTGGAGTGATCAGCACATCCACGACCTGATGTTGGCCCACGGGTCACCCGCACCTCGTCATTTGCGCACTCTTATTGGTATGTGATCAGCGAGCCCTGAATGTGGATCCCTTTCTGTAGGGTGGCGTGCCATGAGCTCGATCGAACTCGCCCTTACCAACGTTGACTGCTCACCGTGGAATCCTGACCTAAAGGGAATCGGCATTACAGGGGGCCGAGTTGCCGCCCACTGGACCGATGAGTCTGCCGTCGATGCCCAGGTCATCGTTGATTGCGGTGGAAGAACACTCCTTCCGGGTATCGAAGACTCCCACCTTCATGGCTATGAGTACGGCCGCTCGCTCACGGCTGTGGATGTTTCCACGGAAAGTGCGTTCACCCTTGAGGAACTTCGCGCCGTGATCTCACGCGCACGACCGGAAGAGACCGGATGGGTGAGGGGAATCGGCTGGGATGACACCGTCATGAAGGGGACTGGCCCGGGCGGAACCATGACTGCTCGTGACATTGATGATGCGTGCCCTGACGTTCCGGTCATCCTCTCCGATGTGACCGGGCATCAGGCGCTGTGTAATTCCGTGGCCCTCGCGCGAGCGGGGCTTGTCGGATCTTCGGTTGAGGATCCTGAAGGCGGCCGCATCGTTCGTCTTGGCGACGGTAGCCCGTCGGGTTTGCTCTATGAAGCGGCGGTGGCAAGCGTCAACGCGGCCATGCCTCACGTGAGCATCGCCGCAAAGCAGCAGGCGATACTTGCCGCACAAGAGAGTCTGTGGAGCCAGGGCGTGGTCGCTTACACGGATCCTGGTTTAGGGCCCGGCGCGAGGACCTTGATGGATGGCACTGGCGACCTCGATGCCGTTCAGGCGTATCGAAATCTGGTGGCTGCGCAAGAACTCAAACTTCGCGTGGACGTCATGCTTCTCTTCGGTGGCCTCGGGGGCACCACTGCACATGACGTGGCCGCAGGACTCGACATTTTTGGTTCTCCGGAACCGATGGCACCTGGCGGCCACCTGGGGATTAGCCAAGTCAAGGTCTTCGCCGACGGGATTCCTCGGAGCAGGACGGCATGGATGGGAGATCCTTACGACGACTGTACCCATGGAAAACTCCAAGTTGCCGGTTCAACAGATGACGATCGGGTTGCCGAACTCCACGCGATACTTTTTGAGGCGGCTAGTCGAGGTTGGCAGATTGGGCTCCATACCATCGGGGATCGTGCAATTTCAACGGTTGTCGAAGGTATCTCACGCATCAAGTCACATGATTCATCATTGCGGCACTACGTGATTCATGGTGACTTTGTGATTGATGAGGATCTGATACGTATGCAAGAACTCGGCATCACGCTCAACGCTAATCCCAGTATTCGCTGGTCTGTTGGTGGTCGGGTCGCTCCTATTGTGGGAGAGGAACGCAATAATCAACGTCAACGTTTGCGGACTGCGTGGGATGCTGGCGTGAACGTTTGCTCATCGTCGGACGCGCCTGTAGCTTCTCCCGATTGGCGAGTTATGGTCGCTGCAGCAATGACCAGAGCGTGGCGAGACGATCCACAGCGCACGGATGAGCAAAGGCTGACTGCTCAGGAAGCAATTCGCAGTCTAAGTGCGAATGCCGCCTGGCAGAGCGGTGCTGAGTCTTGGCGAGGGAACTTGAACGTTGGTCAGGTGGCGGATTTTGTCGTCCTGGATGAAAGAGTTGATTGGTTGGATCCATGGTCCTTACCCGAGATACCCATCGCGGGTACGGCAATCAACGGCGTCTGGGTTTTCGGCGGAATCTACTAGGAAGGATTTCCGAATGAACGTCGTTGTCATCATTGCCGATCAACTTCGTGCAGACCACCTTGGTTTTGAGAATCGGGTTCCCGTTCGAACACCCCATATCGACACTCTGGCAGCGGAATCGGTGGTGATGAGGAACGCATTCGTCGCAAATCCAGTGTGTATGCCGAACAGAGCTACGATCATGACTGGGCGTTGGCCTTCCGCACACGGCTTACGCACCAATGGACTGCCCCTGGATTGGGAAGCCGAGACCTTCGTCAGGAATCTCCGCAAGGAGGGATGGCAAACGTCAGCTGTTGGGAAATTGCATTTGCAGCCGATGGGCTGGCCATTCGAGGAGTTTCAACGAGAAGAGATTGAAGCGGCAATGCCTGCGCAGTGGGCTCGGGCGGTTGCGAGTTTCGGTGAGCCTTTCGTGTCATGGGAGGACTATGAGCGGCACGCGAATGAGGCCGTGACTTTGCCGCCCGACTATTACGGTTTTGACGATGTTTCTCTGACCGTGGGTCATGGCGATCGAATGTCGGGCAATTACGTGCAATGGGCCCGCTCGCAGGGTTGGGATCCCCTCACGCAGGCCGGCGTGCAAACTTCTCAGGTCGTCTCACCGGCTTGGAGTCAGGTGTATGAGTCTGCGGTTCCAGCAGCTTTACATCCGACCACCTACGTAGCTGACGAGGCAATAAGCCGCCTAGAACGGTACGCCCGAAATGATGAGGCGTTCTGTCTGTATGTGTCTTTCCCTGACCCACATCACCCTTTCGCTCCTCCTCGCGAGTACTTTCATCGTCATTCGCCTTCGGATATGCCGATCCCGACATCCTTCGCTGATGAACACACAGGCTCCCCGGAGTACATCAAGACGATTGTGGGCCAACGTGGCTTTCCGAATGAGGATCCAACCATGACATGGGCTCCAACCGAAGAACAGTTTCGTCAAGCCTTAGCAGCCGAATTGGGAAGCATCGAGTTCATCGATGATTCAGTGGGTCGAATAATGGCTGCAATCGAGTCCTTGAAACTGAAGGACGACACCATTGTTGTTTTCACTGCTGACCACGGAGACGTATTTGGGGACCACGGTCTCATGCTCAAGCACTTCACCCATTACCGGGGAGTTGTACGCGTCCCCATGATGTTTCGTGTGCCAGGGGTCAGTGCGTCTAGCCGAGATGATCTGGTGAGCAGTGCCGACATCGCCCCGACTGTCTTGGAACTAACGAAGGTAGCTCCGCTACCTGCCGCTCAGGGCCGTTCGATGGTTCCGTTGCTCTCGGAGGCAGGCACGTGGTCACGGCGGGGTCTGGTGATTGAGGAGGATCAGCCGTTCGGCCTTGAGAACCTGCCGGGCCCGGTTCGAATGAGGTCGCTGGTCACTTCCGGACTGCGCCTGACCGAGATCTCAGGACACGGCTTGGCGGAGTGCTACGACCTCCGGGCGGACCCAGACGAGATGACTAATCTCGCGGCCGATCCGACCCGAAGCGCCCTCGTGAGCGCCGGCCGAGAGGGCCTGCTGCGTGAGGTACTGCAACTGCTTGATTCCTCACGAATCCCCTTCCACGCTGCCTAAACCGCCCTATTCATCTTTTGTTAAAGAAACCCTCCCCGTGAGTTCATTTGGTTGCTAACGTTCGACGAGGCCTTCGGTCACGAAGTCCGACAACCAGAGAAACTGAGGAGAAATCCGTGCGTAGATCAATTCGTCGGCTTGTGGCCGTCGTCGCGTCAGGAGCGATGGCAGGTCTTGGCCTGTCCGTGGCTGCCGCTCCGGCACAAGCAGCCACCGATATCAAGGTCGGAGCCCTGGCCATCAACTCCAGCGGCGCTCTGCAGTATGCAATCGATAGCGGGATATTCAGGAAGAATGGCCTGAACGTCACCGAAGTCGTGATATTTCCAGCACCTCCACCGGGAATCGCGGGGCTCGCATCCGGGGCGGTCCAATTCACGTATACGCCAACGATCCCGGCCATTAACGCCTATGAGAACGGTGGGGTGGACCTGCGCATCGTGGCCCCTGCCGATGGATACACGCGAGCCCAACTCGCAGCTGCCAAAAAGGACCCCAAAGTGGCAGCCCTCCTTGATGACACCGGCGTCTGCGCATCTCCGTCGGCTGGCATCAACCGCTGGCGAGACCTTGAAGGCAAGACAGTCGCCGTACCTGCGCGCGGAGCACAAGCCGAGGTGACCATTGTGGCTGCTGTCAAGAATGATGGTGGTGACGCGACGAAGATCAAGTGGACCACTCTGCCTCCTGGCCAGGCGATTGATGCAGTCAAGTCTGGCCGGATTGATGCAGGCTTCACGGTGGAACCATTCGTGACCGAGTGCATCTCCCAAGGTCTGAAGAACGTTGGACGACCTGGCGTTGAGTTCTTCGATACTGAGTCAGCGATCGGTGTGTGGGTAACCACCGCACCGTACGCAAAGGCAAATCCGAAGGTCGTGAGCGCGTTTCAGAAGAGCATGTTCGAGGCTCATCAGTACGCGATGAAGTCGAAGGCGAACATGAATCGTGTGCTTCGCGCATCGACCAAAATCACCGAAGTGTCACCGGAGGTTGCGCTGGCCGCGAATCCACCGATCTATCCCCTCTATGTGACGCGCGTTGACGTCACTCGTCCGGCACAGAAGATGCTGGATCTCGGCTTCTTGAGCAAGAAGGCGGACGTTGCCGGCTTGCTCCAGAAGCAGTACCGGCCCCGTCAATAGAGAGTATTGGGGGCCAGGTTCACGAACTGAGCCTGGCCCCCAACTCATGACAAGGTAGGAGTGTGTGCTGAGCAACGGATCTCGTGCCTCGCGGGTGCGACGCCTTCCTCCAGCTGCCATCTCCGTCGTGCTGGCTCTCGCGTTGTGGCAGTTGGCTACGAGTGTCGGCCCGTTGGCTGATCTCTCGATTCCCAGCGTCGTGGAAACCGGTCAAGCACTCATCGCTGAGTTGTCATCCTCAGAGTTCTACGTTCGGTTGTGGGAGACAATCCAAATGGCTGTCGTTGGGTTTGTTGTCGCCATGGCGTTGGCAATTCCAGCGGGCATCTTGATCGGATTGTCGCGATTCGCCTGGCGTTCCACGAAGTTCACGTTCGACTTCTTCAAGGTCATTCCTCCCATCGTGATCATCCCGATTGTCATCTTGGTCTTGGGTCCGACGATGCAGATGGGCATATTCCTCGTCGTTTTCACTCTGGTATTCGCTATGGCCATCCAGACTGGTCTCGGGGTTCGAGACGCCGATGCTGTGTTGCTTGAGACGATGCGGTGCTACGGACTGGGCACTTGGAGTCAAATTCGATATGCCCGATTGCCGAGTGCCGCTCCGTACATAGCTGTGGGGGTACGGCTTTCTGCTTCAGCAGCCTTGGTTGTCGCCATCGTGGCGGGGCTCATCGGAGGTGCTCCCGGACTAGGGAAGACCATTCTGCTTGCACAGGCCTCAGGTGATGACCCACGGACTTTCGCAACAGTTTTTGTCTTGGGCGTATTGGGAATACTTGTTAGTCGAGCTGTGACGTGGTTGCAGCGTCGGTCCATCTTTTGGATGCCATCATGATCATGAGTTGGTGGCGTCGAATTCTTCTTGTGCTGATTGGCGCATGGGTCCCTACGGCCATCGTCTTCGCATGGTGGACAGCCTCTGCAGATTCCACGAATCCGTATTTCCCACCCCTCTCACTCATCGTCGAACGTTTCACGGAACTCTGGTTCTCACAGGAGTTCGTAACAACAGTCGTGCCGAGTCTTCGAAATTTCGCGATTGGGTACGCCCTCGCGTGCATTATTGGCATCATTTTCGGAACGCTTATTGGTGGCTCTCGGACGGGCATCAAGTACGCCGAACCAATCATCGACTTTGTGCGCTCGATACCGGCTGTAGCAACGGTCCCCATCTTTATCGTCATCTTTGGGCTGGATATCGCGATGCGCGTCGCATCAATCACCGTCGCGGCATCAATGCCCATCCTGATTGCAACCATTCAGGGCGTTCGATCAGCAGATGTCGTGCAAGTTGAGACCGCACGAGTTTTTCACTTGTCTAGACAGCAGCAACTGTGGCGAGTGCGTCTGCCAGGGGCTATGCCTCTCATCTTTTCGGGTCTACAACTCGGTTTACAGATAGCGTTTATTGTCACAATTGCCTCCGAGTTCCTTGGTTCAGGCTTCGGCATCGGATCCTTCACTCTTGTGGCGACCGAATCCTTCCTGATTCTCGATGCCTGGACGGGTGTCATCCTCATGGGTTTACTCGGATACCTGATCAATATTGTCTTTGATCTTGTGGAACGTTTTTCACTTCGCTGGTACTACGGCCAAAAGAAGATTGTTTGAGGAGCTGATCTGATGAGTACGGACATCACGATTTCGAATGTGAGCATGTTTTTCGACACGCCAAATGGTCGGAAGGATGTCCTCGACAACGTCTCCTACTCCGTAACTCCAGGACATTTCGTTGCCATCGTCGGGCCGTCCGGTGTCGGCAAGACCACACTCCTTCGAATACTCACCGGGCTCACGCAGCCAACCGGGGGGTCCGTCGAGGTGCGTGGGAAAGCAATTGACGGCCCTCCTGATGGTTTGGCCGTCGTGCTGCAGGATTACACCCGCTCATTGATGCCTTGGCTGACGGTGGAGAAGAACATCAACTTGCCGCTTCGGAACAAAAAAATGACCAAGTCCGAAGTTCGGTCGCGGGTTGCTGAATCGCTTGCCGAGGTGGGGCTTGAGGGAACCGAGAAGAGTTACCCGTGGCAGCTCTCAGGAGGTATGCAACAACGCGTTGCCATCGCTCGTGCTTTGGCGACGAGGCCGGATCTCTTGATCATGGATGAGCCTTTCGCCTCTGTTGACGCCCAGACTCGATTTGATCTTGAGGACTTAGTACTTAAGGTCAGAAAAGACTTCGGAATAACAACGTTAATGGTGACTCACGATATCGACGAGGCCGTGTACCTGAGTGATGAAGTCGTGGTCCTCTACGGTAAGCCGGCCCATGTGCGCGAGGTGGTCACGGTGGACATTGGCTTCCCGCGCTCACAGATCGAAACTCGTAATGATCCGCGGTTTGCCGAATTGCGGACCCACGTGTATTCACTAGTACGAGGTCTCGCGGAGCCCAATGAGGCGGCCTGACGTACCCAGCCAAAGTTACAATCTTTACATGACCCTAACACCCCGGTTGTGATTTTTAGGCTGGATCAGGCAGGCTCAGAACATGAGGCGCCGAACACTGTGGATAAACCTTGGTATTGGTGCGCTGATCGTTGTGATCTTCGCGTTGATCGTGGGCTCGCTCCGATCAGGGGAACAGCCCACCGAGGATCGAACTGTCACGGTAACTCGAGGCGATCTCCGCTCCACAGTGACGGCGAGCGGGACCGTGGCGCGCGCCGGTGTGGTGGAGTTGGGGTTCGCCACTCCCGGAACCGTTACCTCCGTTGATGTTCAAGCAGGAGACAGTGTTGTTGCCGGCCAAGTGCTCGCCACCGTGGACGACACCGCTGCCCTGCAACAACTCGCTGCGGCCGAGTCCTCCCTAGCGCAAGCAGTGCAAAGTGCGGCGTCCACTGATGCCTCCGTGGCCAGCGCGAGTGCGGCACTCGCGGACGCTCGCCGAGTTGCGGAACAAACAAACAAGAGAAACAAACTGGCAGTGGACCAGGCGCGTGAGTCACTTTCCGCTGCGGAGAATCTCTGGAGCGAGTCCTGTCTGGATCCCAATAACCCCTCCTGCCCTAATCCTTCGGCGCAAGCACAACTGCGGGCTGCGGAAGCCAGCATCGATTCCTCCCAGCGTGCGTTGGATACTGCGGTGGAAAATGCTGCGAACAATGCGGTCGGATACGACATCGCCGTGAACCAAGCAGGGGAAGTACTCACTCAGCGCCAAAATCAAGAGAACTCGGCGTGCGAGGGCGTGGGCTCTGGCACCGCTACCTGCACGAGCGCTCAAACCGCTACCGTCACCGCACGTCAGACCTACGACAATGCCGTGCGTGGCCGAACAACGGGACTTCTGGTCGATCAGCAGTCGCAGCAAACGGCCTCACTCAACTTGGCAAGTGCGAACGTAGCTCTACAACGCACCCAAGCGGAACTGCGTAAAGCAGGCAGTGATGCCGTTCGATCGTCTCGGCAAGCGCTGGAGAGCGCGGAAGGGCTCTTTGAGCAGGGCAAGATTGCTGGCGAGCAGTCGATTCGTAGCGCTCAATCGGCACTGCAGTCTGCTCTTGCTGCGGAGCAGACCGTTGAGATTCCAGGCGGCGAGGAGGTAACGGCTGCACAAGCGGCGATCGCAGCAGCGGAAACCGGTGTCACCGCAGCGCAAGCTGCACTTGACGACACACGATTGATTGCGCCGGTCTCGGGCACGGTGGGGCAGGTGCCCTACGTGGTGGGTGAACTCGCCACCAGCACCGCAACCAGCGGTGGGATAACCGTCATTCCCGATGGTCCTCTTGAAGTGGTTGCGGACTTCGCGGAATCTGATGCGGCCGGCATTGCAGTGGGAGCTGAAGCCACCGTTACCTTCGACGCACTGGCCGGGGAGCAGGCGAAAGGCAACGTGATCGCGATTGACCCGGTGGCGACCACCAGCTCCAGCGGCTTGATCACTTACAGCGTGCGAGTACAGGTAATCGACCCTCCGGATGCCGTTCGCGAGGGTATGACCGCGTCAGTCTCCGTGCTCATAAACGAGGTGGCTGATGCGTTGATCGTCCCGCAGGGAGCGATCACCGGGAGTGGGGATCAGGCGTCTGTTTTGCTGCAGAGACCAGACGGCACCTCCGAAGCGACACGGATCACGATCGGCCTTCAAGGCGATGGCGGCACGGAGGTGACCGGGGGCCTACAAGAAGGCGATGTCCTCGTAATTCCGTCAGCCGATGATCTGTCCTTCCCAGAGGGCGGGGTACCGGGATCCGGTCGCGACGATGATCCTGACGGACCCTTCGGCGGAGGCGGGGACTAGTCCGGATGATTCCCGTTGTCGAGATGCACGACATCACCAAGGTCTACGGCGAAGGTGAAGCCGAAGTCCGCGCGGTGGATGGCGTTTCCCTCACCGTGGAACCCGGTGAATACGTGGCGATCATGGGCGCATCCGGGTCAGGTAAATCAACTCTGATGAACATCATCGGTGCACTTGACGTTGCGACTACGGGCACCTATCGCATCGATGGAGTGGATATCGGGGATCTCGACGATGATGCGCTGTCGCTCGTACGCAACCGACGGATTGGTTTCATTTTCCAAGCCTTCAACCTGATTCCCCGCATGAGTGCGGCCGCTAACGTGGAACTGCCGCTGATGTACCGAGGAGTCCGCCGAGGAGAGCGCCGACGCCGAGCGCTGGACGCACTGGGAAAGGTCGGCCTCGCCGATCGTTCACACCACCAGCCGAATGAACTGTCTGGTGGTCAGCAGCAGCGTGTGGCGGTTGCCCGGGCACTGGCCATGGAACCGTCATTGATGCTTGCCGACGAGCCCACGGGAAACCTGGACTCACGTTCGACCGCCGACGTGCTGGACCTGCTCGACGACATCCACGATGAAGGCAAGACAATCGTGATCATCACCCATGAGGATGAAGTGGCTGCCCGCGCTGGGCGAGTCATCACGTTGCGTGATGGACGAATCGAGTCCGATGTGCTGGCGAGTTCGCGATGATCCTCGTTGAGGCCTTGCGAAGTGGATGGCAGGCGATCGTGGCAAATCGCCTTCGGTCGATTCTCACGACACTTGGCATCATGATCGGCGTAGCAGCGGTCATCATCTTGGTGGCCTTCGGGCAGGGTGCATCGAATTCGGTTACGTCCAGCATCCAATCGCTGGGCAGCAACTTGTTGACGATTACCCCCGAGAACCCCAATCGCGGTGGGGAAATCGTCAATCCGTCAATACAGGAATTGACGGTCGCTGATGCCGCAGCACTGAATGATGCTGTGTTGGCGCCGGATATCGCTGGTGCTGCGCCGGAGAGGCGCGCACCGGTGACGTGCACCATCGGCGACCTCAGCCATTCGACCCAGATTGTGGGGACGTGGCCGTCGTACTTCGAGATTACGAACTCCCCAGTTGCCGAAGGCGCTTACTTCACCAATACCGATGAGTTGTCCGCCCGGCGGATCACCGTGATTGGCTCCACGGTCGCTGAGAGCCTTTTCCCCGACTCCGATCCGCTGGGCAAACGAATCTCGTGCAACGGAGCCCCGTTCACCGTCGTGGGCGTCCAGCAGGAGAAGGGTGCATCCTTCACCAATCCTGACGATGTGATCGTCGCCCCGCTGTCGGCCGTCGAAAACTCGATCACCGGTTATGGGGAAGTTAGCTTGATCTCCGTCCAGGCCACCTCCCCGGACACCACCGATCTCGCGGAAGCGCAGGCGATCGCGATCCTCGATGAACGACACGGAACCGTTGAGGGGACTCGCGACTTCGAGATTTTCAACCAGGCCAGTTTGCTCGAGACTGCGAACACAGCTCTGGGGGTGTTCACTGCTCTGCTCGGTGCAGTTGGCGCAATCAGTCTGCTCGTGGGCGGCATTGGGATCACGAACATCATGTTGGTTTCCGTAACCGAGCGAACGCGTGAGATCGGCATCCGCAAAGCGATCGGCGCATCTCGCCGCTTCATTCTGTTGCAGTTCTTGTTGGAAGCAACGGTGCTGTCCGTTTTTGGCGCTACTGCTGGTCTGGTGATTGCCTTGCTGGTCTCCCAGGTGGAGGTTGCTGGCATCTCTCCATCGGTGGTACCGATATCGGTAGTCGGCGCGTACGTCATCAGTGTTGCGATTGGGTTGTTCTTCGGCAGCTATCCGGCAAAGCGCGCTGCCTCCCTACGACCGATTGAGGCGTTGCGTCATGAGTGAGGATAGGGAAATGCCCCACGAGGAGACGTCAAGTGAAGAACTTGCGCGCATGCTTGCCCGACGCGGCAAGCGCGGACGCGCCAAGTCCACAACGGCCCTACTTGCGATCTTGCTGGTGCTTCTTGGAGTACTCATCGGTGTGCCGTTGGGGCGCGCTACAGCTCCTTCCGATGCACCGAGTGGCATCTCCGAACAGGACCCACCGCGGGGTGGACCGTTCCGAAGTCAGAACTAACCCCAGGTTGCGTCGATCACCAGACCGTCTTGGGTGGTGAGAGTCAGGCGATCAATGCGGTAGTCCATTGTGACCGCCTGCGGCTCGCCGTCGATAGTGCCTAGGCGCCAGGTGTAGCCGGCTTCCTCGATACGAGTGGTGGCTTCATCCTGCGGAAGGGGAGTGGCCAACAACTCGTTCACGAACGCGGTTTGTTCGGGGGTGATGTCTGGATTCACTTCTTGCTCCGTTTGTTCGCTGGTTGAATCCGACATCGGTTCGGCGTCGTTTGTGTCACTGCACCCGGTGAGTACGGAAATGGATAAGACCCCTGCAACAGCAATAGTGGACAAAGTGTGCCTTTTCATGATTGTTCCTCTCGTGTGGAGCGTCTGCGAATGAGGCGAATAATGATGATGACAACGACGGCGATAGAAAGTCCGACAAGGGCGGTGGGAAGGAGGAATCCCACACCGGTGATCAGACCGGCTCCGAGTGTGAGCAGGGCATCCCAACCTCGCTGCACTCCACCGATGAAGTCGGGGGTCAACGCTGATCCGGTGTCTCGTTGGTCCAGCCACAGGTACACGGTGGCGAGGTCAACTTGAGTAGCGAGGTAGTCACGTCGGGCAGTCAACGACTCAAGTTCGGATTGGCGGGTCGCCAGTTCGGATTCCACCGCGACCAGATCAGCAACGGACTCCGCCTGCTGCTGGAGATCGCGTAACCGATTGATGGAAGCTTCGAGGGTTCTGATGCGGGCCTCGAGATCGATGACCTCCATGGTGACGTCCTGTGCATCGATCGTGCTGGTGAGGACCCGACCTTCGTCGGCCAGGGATACAAGGAAACCCTCTAGGTCTGATGCTGGAATTCGGATTGTCATGCTCGCGGTCGCATCGTTGTCGTACAGGTTGATGCTACGACTCTGGACGAATCCGTTACTCTCGTCGACACTTTCGGCAACGTTGGAGACAGACTTCCCGACGTCATCGACCTCGAGTGAGACATTGGCCGTCTGGATGATCTGTTGATCAGCCGGCCTGGACTCGACTGCAGCGGAATCACTCAGCGATCCCTCGGCCGATGAGTCCATCGTGATGTCACCCGCGCTACATCCCGCGGTAAGGCCCCCGAGCAGCGCAAGAAGTACAACTATCCGTGCCGAGCCCTTCACCTCGTACCTCATCGCTATCCCCTCCAGTCGGTCCCATATTGGACGCAGAAGGGAGGCTGCGCGGTCCGTGCAACGGTCACAGTTCGATCACTCTTGGTGAGACAGAAGGCGCTTGCGGTAATCCATCAGGTCGCGACTTCTATTGACGCCGACCACACCGACCAGTTCGCCATCCTTGCGGTACTCGACGATGCAGTTGCCGCTCCAATCGCCGTCGACGAGGACGGGGTCGCCGAGCGCGGGCATCCCATAGGACTGGATGTTGAGGTCGTACTGATCGCTCCAGAATGCCGGAAGTGCGGAGAAGGGCGCGGAGTCCGGCTCTGCGCCGGTCAGAGTTGCTGCGAGCGTTCGACCCGCGTGCTTGCCCATTTCGGTAGGCATGTTCCAGTGCTCGATGCGCCCCGGGCCTCCTGGGAAGAGGGCGTTCGGGTGGCGTGCGATGTCGCCTACAGCCACGACGGGCCTTGCGGATCCAACGGCACGTAGCGCCTCGTCAACGAGGACACCGTCCGTCAAATCCAGGTTGTTGCCGTCAAGCCACTCGACATTGGGGACCGAACCGACTGCTTCGAGCACGACAGTTGCTGGAAGCTCTGTTCCATCATCGAGGCGAACCCCCGTGACGTGGTCATCACCGAGGAACTCCTGGACAGTCCGCCCCATGTGGAAGCGAACGCCGTTGTCTTCGTGGTGTTGGCGCATCGCTGCACCGAAGGTGGGACCGAGGGGTCGCACCATCGGTTCTTCGTCGAGTGCAACAATATCTACTTCGGCGCCCAGTTTTCGAGCGGTCGCCGCTACCTCACAGCCAATAAACCCTGCACCCAAGATGACCAGGCGGCTTCCTGGACCGAGCACACTCCTGAGTTCGGCGGCATCCTCAGCATTGCGAAGCAGGAAGCGGCCCTTCGTGGGTCCAGGAATAGGTAACTGTCGTGGTCGAATGCCCGAGGCGATGACCAGTCCGGAGAATGGAAGGACCGTGCCATCTGCCAACGTCACGGTGCCGTCTTCGAGGTCACATGAGGCGGCGGGGGATCCCAGACGCCACTCGACATCGTCAACTGACGCGCGCCGTCGAAAGTGAAGGTCCTCGACCGCGACACCACCCGCGAGAGCTTCCTTGGACAGCGGCGGGCGGTTATACGGGAGGTGGGGTTCGTCACCCACGATGACCAGGTGACCGCCATAGCCGGCGCCACGAAGTGACTCAGCGGCACGAAGTCCGCCCAGCCCAGCGCCGACAATGACAACCTGGTCGGTGGTCATGACTGTTCGACGGTGATCGCCTGCATGGGGCACACGTCGGCAGCACTTTCGATATCGGCGAGCCGATCGTCGCTTGCCTGAGCCTGATAGACGAGCTTGCCGTCGTCATCGAGCTGGAAAATGTCTTCGGCCTCGAAACAGCACTGGCCGTAGTGCTGACACTTGTCCATATCAACGGTGACCTGGATCATGGTCGTTGTCCTTTCGTTGCAATGGTCGTAGCAAGTAGAACTCTCGATAGG
>JAQCBM010000217.1 GCA_027729865.1 Actinomycetota bacterium | reverse complement strand
GAGCTTCCACGCTTGACCGAGAGTGCACCGGGTTTCGAGGGTCTGACCTGGGCGGTGCTCAAGGGGCGTCATAACTACCTGTGTAAGCAGCGGCTGGGCGAAGCCGATCAGGCGCAGGCGTCTTTGGATTTCGACGACGGCTCGCCGCGCCAGCGAGGAACCTTGGAGGAGCAGGCCCTCGCGGTGCACGAATGGGCGCAGGTGACCGAAACCGGAGACCGCGACGATCTGAATCGGGAAGTTGATGCCCGCGTGTGGCGGTCGGTATCGGTCACCTCGACGGAATGCGTGGGGGAGTCACGGTGCGCATTCGGGCAGGAGTGCTTCGCGGCGCTGGCGCGAGGGCGCGCGGGTGAAGCAGACATCGTGGTCACCAATCACGCGATGCTCGCGATCGATGCCATCGGCAAGGTCCCGGTGCTGCCGGAGCGAAGCGCTTTGGTGATCGACGAGGCGCACGAGTTGGTGGATCGCGTTACCGGTGCTGTGACCTCCGAGTTGTCCATCAGCGCGCTTGAACGTCTTGCTATCGAGTGCATGCGGGTGGTGGATGACCAAGGATCGTTCACCGATGCCGGGGATGAGTTGGCCATTGCCGTGTCCGAGCTCGTCGAATCCGGTGGTGGCGGCCGGGTCACCGTATGGAACGAAGCGATGGTGTTGGCGCTCACGCGCCTTCGTGACTCCTCGCGCGCCATGGTGTCGGGGTTGAGCACGGTGGCGGCATCCGCCGGCGACGACGCCCCGGCGATCCAGCGAGTTCGGGCCGGTGTGGAGGAAGTATTCGAAGCCGCGGGCCGGCTGCTGTCGCTTTCGAGTGCCGATGTGGTCTGGTGGTCGGCCGATGCGGGCCGCAGTCCCACACTGCGCGTCGCGCCGTT
Organism: Actinomycetota bacterium; assembly: GCA_027729865.1. Taxonomy (GTDB): domain Bacteria; phylum Actinomycetota; class Actinomycetes; order S36-B12; family S36-B12; genus S36-B12. Next base: position 3,273 of record JAQCBM010000217.1, on the reverse strand, counting down.
GGATGTCGGCGATGAACTCGCTGAATCGCTCTTCCTCGCACAGCCCGTCGCGCTGACGAGCGCCACCCTCACCACCGGTGGCTCTTTCGATTCGCTGTTGGCGTCGTTGGGCTTGGCACCTGACACCTCATGTGTGGACGTGGGCGCGGGATTCGACTACGCCAAACAGGGAATCTTGTACGTGGCCCGCCACCTGCCGCCCCCGGATCGAGAGGGGGTGTCGATGGAAGCACTCGATGAATTGGCCGAACTCATCGAATCGGCGGGCGGACGCACCTTGGCGCTGTTCTCGAGTTGGCGCGGAGTGGACAGGGCCGCGGAGTACCTGCGGGTTCGGTTGGCTCCGGCCATCGAGGTGGCCGATGTGGGGGAGTTGCTGGTGCAGCGGCGCGGTGAGTCGGTGGCGCCATTGATCGAACGCTTCGCCGCCGAGCCGGCGAGTGTGCTGGTGGGAACGGTGTCCTTGTGGCAAGGCATAGACGTGCCCGGCGATTCGCTCACGCTCGTTGCTATCGACCGTATTCCGTTCCCGCGACCGGATGATCCGGTGACCTCCGCGCGTCAGGAGGCCGTTGACAAGGCCGGCGGTTCAGGCTTTCGCGAAGTCGCCTTAGCGCGCGCGGCCTTGTTGCTCGCACAAGGTGCCGGGCGCCTCATTCGATCCGTGGACGACAAAGGTGTGGTGGCGGTGTTGGACCCGCGCATGGCAACAGCTGGTTATGGAGCGACGTTGCGTAGATCCTTGCCACCGCTGTGGTTCACCACCGACGGTGCGGTGGTGCGCTCATCGCTAGAGAATTTGAATTCGCGCAGCAACTAGCGGACCTTGCGAAGCACGCTCACCACTTTGCCGAGGATCTGCGCGTTGTCGCCCAGGATCGGCTCGTAGGCGGGGTTGTGCGGCATCAACCACACGTGACCGTCGCGACGCTTGAACGTCTTGACCGTTGCTTCGTCGTCGAGCAGTGCGGCGACGATGTCGCCGTTCTCGCATGTGGGTTGGCGGCGAACAACCACGAAATCGCCGTCGCAGATCGCAGCGTCGACCATCGAATCACCGACGACGGTCAACATGAACAACTCACCTTCGCCCACCAGATCGCGCGGTAGGGGCATGACGTCTTCGGTGTGCTGCTCGGCGAGGATCGGGCCGCCCGCGGCGATACGGCCCACCAATGGGACGTCGACCGCTGACGAAGCGGGCGCGTGTTCCGGAACCGGCTGGTGGACTGCAGCCTGATCGGGGCGGGACACCACGAGGGCACGCGGCCGGTTCGGGTCCTTACGCAAATAGCCGAGCTCTTCGAGGGTGCGCAGTTGGTGCGCGACCGAGCTCGGGGAGGTCAAACCCACGCCCTGGCCGATCTCCCGAACACTCGGCGGGTATCCGCGCTCGGCGGTGGTCTGCTGGATGACCCGAAGGATGGCCTGCTGGCGCGGAGTCAGACCGGACTCGTCGGGCTGCGCGTCGGGGAGTTCGTGGACGTTTCCGGCCATGGTGATCGGTGTTCCTCTCGCCTGGGTAGTGGAGGGCGGGCCCAATGTCAGACCCCTGCTCCACCCTGTACGGGTGTTCGAAAGATACGCCCCACGCGACACGAAATCAAACACCTGTTCGATAAATGTCGTGGATTGTCGGGGCGACGTGCTAAAAATCGCACATGCGTTCGATCGAACACCCGTTCGATTAACCACCGTAAAGAAAGGCTTCCCCATGGCTTCCCCGACGATCAGTGCACCGACCCGCCCCGCTGTGTTTGCCGCTCGCACCGGACGCACGTCCGCTACGTACTCGCGCGGGGCCCGTATCTCTCCTGCCTCGAGAGTCGCCACACGGGCTCCGCGCGTAACCGCCACGTCCACGCCGGTGCGCCTGACCCGCCGCGGTCGCGTGACGGCGTTCGTCGCATCACTCGCGGCGCTGCTGGCGGTGGTCGTCGGTGCCGGCCAGATGGCCGATGCGAGCAACGAGACATCCACTGTGCAGTCCTCGAGCGTCGTCGTCCAATCCGGTGAGACCTTGTGGGGAATAGCGAAGGACGTCGCACCGGGCCACGACCCACGGTTGGTCATCTCGCAGATCAGGGATCTCAATGACCTCGGCACCCGCTCGATCGTCCCCGGCCAGACCTTGGTTGTTCCGACCCTCGGCTAAAGCGCGAAAGTCCGGGGCGATACTTGACTGATGTTCCGGGGACTAGGCACGATCGTGTGCGTTATCGCATTGTCGATATCGGGCATGGTCTCCGCGGCGGCGAGCGAAGGACCACGTAAGGACCCGCAATGGTCGACCGGCGGGGATGCCCGCGCTTGTTCGGCCCCGATTTGGCCCAAGAAAATCAATGCCACGCCTGGTCCTGGTCAGGGTCAGCGGGTTGTCATCATCGGGGACTCATTGACGCGTAATGCGCGTGAACCTCTCACTCGACAACTACGTAAGGACGGCTGGACCCCCACGATTCGCTGTTTCGGTGGCAAGCGACTCGACTGGGCGATCGCCCAAGCTAAGCGCGCCAAACAGATCGATCAGTTGCCCGACACCGTGGTAATCGCCATCGGCACCAACGACATGCGGTGGATCGACCGAGCCACCACGCGGGCTCGGATGCGCGAACTCATGAAGGTGCTAGGAAGGCAGCGAACCGTCTTCTGGGTCGATACCTACGCCAGCGGCGGCGATCGCTTCACGCGCGACAAGGAGCGTTGGTTCAACAGACAGGTTAAGCAACTCGCAGTTGAACACGAGAACCTGCACCGGATCAACTGGGGCAACTACGCCCGGACCAACGGCGTGCGCTTTGCAGATGCGCTGCATTACACATCCGCAGGTGAGAGAACCTGGGCGAAGCGGGTGGCCGATCAGGTCACTGCGATTGCGGGGTCGTCGGAGTCTGGGTGAGGTCGCGGGGCTTGCGAGCAATCCTCGACTTCGCTCCGTTCCAGGCCTTCTGGGATCCGTTCTTGACCCGATGGAGCAACGCTTCGGCCCACACGAACTCGGTCGCCAAGATCGCCAAGCCCACGATGATGAACGCGATACCCGGTCCGGGGAGCACCAACAGCGCGATGCCTACCAGAACGAAGGTGCCGCCGATGATGGCCACCGTCAGCCAGCGCAGTGGATGGGGGAGCCGGCGCCAGGGAGCTCGGGCCGCGAGCCGGGTCAGGGCACTGGGCACCTGCTCGTGCGGCTCGTGCTGCTGCGAGTCTGGCTCGAGCGACTTTTGGTCCGCGGTCACGTTTCCACTATGCGCAGTGCCCGGGTAAAGCGCA
>JAQCBM010000216.1 GCA_027729865.1 Actinomycetota bacterium | reverse complement strand
AGGACCTTTTGCAGGCGAATGCCTGCGGAATCCGTTGGGTGCTCACTCATTGGCCGCTCAGCCCCCGACGGAGTCCAGCACCTCTTCCAAGTCGCCGAGGTCGGGGATGTGCTCGGCTAGCGGAGGCAGTTCGTCCAACGACGACGCCCCCAAGCGCTCGAGGAAATACGACGTTGTCCGGTACAGGATCGAGCCGGATTCACCGTCGTGCCCTGCTTCCTCAATCAACCCTCGAGTGAGCAGCGTCTTGATCACTCCGTCGACGTTCACACCGCGAACGGCGCTCACTCGACCACGGGATACCGGTTGCTGATACGCGATAACCGCGAGAGTCTCCAGCGATGCTTGGGTAAGGCGGGCTTGTTGGCCGTCCAACACCCAGCGTTCGATGAGCGGGCTGCACGACTCGCGTGTGTAGAAGCGCCAGCCACCGGCGACCTCCCGCAAATCGAATCCACGCCCTTGCTCGGTGTACTCCTCAGACAACTCCCGCACCACCGGTTCGACCCCTTCCACCGGTTGCCGGGTCGCTTGCGCCAAGGTCATCACCGACATTGGCTCGTCGGCCAAAAGCAGTAGCGCCTCAAGCGCTGCTCGCAAGTTCGGTGCGCCCAGTGATGCGTCCTCGGCGTTGTCGGCGCTTTCTTCGACCTGATCCTCGGTCATGTCCTCACTCACGGCGTCTGCCCTTCATTGACGTCTGCATTGCTGTCGCTATCTGTTGCGTCTTCCTCATTGGAGATCGGTTCACTTTCCTGATCAACCTCGCGCTCCACATCGAATTCATCCGTCACCAGAACATCGCCATCATCCGAGCCGACCCAGCGGATCGTCAGGTCACCGAGCGGAACCACCTGCTCGAACAAGACGACGTGCTCGCGATACAACTCCAGTAGTGCCAGGAATCGCCCGACAACCACCAAAGTGGAGTCTGCGTCGGCCACCAGGGCCCGGAACGTTGACGTCCGGGTCCGCCGAAGATGCTGAACGATCACCGCCGCCTGCTCGCGCACGCTGACTTTGGGTACATGCAGATGACCAAGGCCCACCTGCTCTTCAGTCTTGGGCGCCAACGCGGCGGCAGCCATAGTCGCGAACTGGTCCAGACCTATACCGATCAGGACCTCGGGAAGCAACGCTGCGAATTGCGGCTCAAGTGACACCGTGCGCGGCAGTCTCTTGCTGGCGGTCTCCATTTGCTGGGCCAGCAGCGCCGCCACTTCCTTGTACGCGCGGTACTGCAACAATCGAGCGAACAGGAGGTCACGTGCTTCCAAGAGCGCGAGGTCCTCTTCGTCCTCTACCTCACCACTGGGCAGCAATCGAGCCGCCTTGAGGTCAAGCAACGTGGCGGCCACTACCAGGAAGCCACTGGCTTCATCGAGATCCCACTCACCGTTCTTGCCCTTGATGTAGCCGATGAACTCATCGGTGACCTGGTGCAAGGCCAGTTCGGTGACTTCGAGCTTGTGCTTGGAAATGAGGGACAGCAGCAGATCGAAGGGGCCTTCGAATTCGCCTACCTTGACCGAGAAACCCTGGGATTCCGATTGGTCAGGGTGTTGTTGCTGGTCAGCGCTGACGTCGTCTTCGTGCGCCTCGAGTTCAGTTTCTGATGAAACCGTCACCGAGCCAAGACTTCCCGGGCCAATCGGCGGTACGCCTCTGCCCCTGCGCTGCTGGATGCGAACGTGGTGATCGGCTCCCCTGCCACCGCGGCGTCGGGAAATTTGATCGTTCGATTGATCACGGTCGTGAAGACTTGATCGCCGAAAGCCTTTTGAACGGTCTCCAGCACCTCACGGCTATGCAGCGTGCGGGGGTCGTACATAGTGGCCAGCACACCCAGGATGCGCAGGTTCGGGTTCAAACGGCCCATGACTTTGTCGATTGTGTCCTTCAGAAGAGCAACACCACGCAGTGCGAAGTACTCGGTCTCCATCGGGATGATGACGTCGGTACTTGCTGTCAGCGCATTGACGGTCAGCAGTCCCAGGGAAGGTTGGCAGTCGATCAGTACGACGTCGTAGTCCGCAACCACAGATTCCAGTGAACGCTGCAGGGCGTACTCGCGGCCGACTTCGGAGACCAACTGGATTTCGGCGGCAGACAAATCGATGTTGCTGGGCAGCAAATCCATCCCCGGCACATCGGTTGCGACGAGCACATCGCCCACGTGGCACTGGGGATCGGTAAGCAGGTTGTAGACAGTGAGTTCCATCTCATTGGGGTTGTAGCCCAAAGCGACGGACAGGGCGCCCTGCGGGTCGAAGTCCACGAGCAACACCCGGCGGCCATACCCCGCGAGGGCGGCACCGAGGCTGACGGTGGATGTGGTCTTACCCACCCCACCCTTTTGGTTGACCATCGAGATGATGCGGGCCGGACCATGCTTGGTCACCGGCGCGGGGGCCGGCGGCTCCACGCCCCGCTTCGCGATGGCCGGATCCTGCTCGTCGCTCATCAAGGTCCCTTCAACTGTCCGGGCGAGCCTACTGCGCGCGAGGGTGGCTGGCGGCGTACACCTCGCGCAGCGCGTCGGCGGTCACGAGCGTGTAGATCTGGGTGGTCGTGACCGAAGAATGCCCCAGCAACTCCTGCACCACGCGTACATCTGCACCCCCCTCCATGAGGTGGGTTGCGTAGGAGTGCCGAAGGGTGTGCGGCCCCACATGGTCGCCGAGGTCTGCCTCCTGCGCGCACCGATGGACCACCTCCCAGGCGGCCTGTCTGCTCATCCGCGAGCCCTTCACGCCCAGAAATAACGCGGCGCCCGGGCGACGTTTCCCCGTCGCTGCCTGGGCGAGTGCGGGTCGGCCCCGGGTGAGGTAGTCGGCGATCGCACCCCCCGCCGCCCTGCCCAGCGGTAGCAGCCGCTGCTTATTGCCCTTGCCCGTGACCACCACGGTGGCCGCATCTAGGTCAACGTCGTCCACGTCCAGGCCCACTACCTCAGAGATGCGGGTGCCTGTTCCGTACAGCAGTTCCACCAGGGCCCTATCCCGCGCACCGATGGCCGTAGCGGGATCGCCGGCCGACTCGATCAGTCGTTCAATGCTTGCGTACGGCAGGGCTTTGGGTAGTCGTCGCGGAATCTGCGGCGGTGCGATATCCGCGGCTGGATCGACGCTCGTCCAGTTTTCCAAGGTGGCGAACCGGTGGAAGGACCGAACGGCCACCACAACCCGCGCTGCGCTCGATGCGCTCAAGGCCCGCTCACTCAGCCGTTCACCGGCTCGTTCCCCCGCTCGACCGCCGCGATCAGGGTTGCGTAGCGACGCGGCGAAGTCGGCTACGTCCGATGGGGTGATAGCCGTCAGATCATCGATCGACCGCGCTGACAACCATCTGCAGTACCGATCCAAGTCACGCCGATAGGCGGCAACGGTGTTGAGGGCCAGCCCCCGCTCCACACTCACATGGTCGAGGTAGCCACCTACAGCGTCCGCAATCGACGGTGCAGTCATGCGTGCAGTACGCGCGTCCTACGCGAGGACGTCTGCAATCGGGGTGAACGGTAGGTCGAAAGCCTCGGCAACCGCACCATAGGTAAGAGAACCAGCGTGCACATTCAACCCGAGGGCAAGCGCAGCGTCGTCGCGCATTGCTTGCTTCCATCCCTTGTCCGCGAGCGCCACCGCGTACGGAAGTGTCACGTTGGTCAAGGCATAGGTGGACGTGTGCGGAACCGCACCGGGCATGTTCGCAACGCAATAGAAGACCGAGTTGTGCACCGGGTATGTCGGATCGGCGTGCGTGGTCGGACGGGAGTCCTCGAAGCAACCACCTTGATCGATGGCGATGTCCACGAGCACCGAGCCCGGCTTCATGCGTGAGACGAGTTCATTCGACACCAACGTCGGTGCCTTGGCGCCCGGCACGAGGACCGCACCGATCACCATGTCCGCGTCGAGGACCGCACGTTCGATCTCGAAAGCGTTCGACGCAACCGTCTGCATGTGGCCTTGGTAGATCGCATCCATCTGGCGAAGGCGTGCGATGTTCTTGTCCAGCAACAAGACCTCGGCTTGCATACCCAGGGCAATTGCAGCGGCATTCATGCCGGATACACCGGCGCCGATCACCACCACCTTGGCGGCGTACACACCGGACACGCCGCCCATCAGGACGCCCCGCCCACCGTGTGCACGCATCAGTGCATGCGAACCGACCTGTGG
>JAQCBM010000215.1 GCA_027729865.1 Actinomycetota bacterium | reverse complement strand
CGTATTCCCGAACGATCCGTCGATGAGTTGACGTCGGGTCAGGGTCCGATCGTCATCTGCGACCGACTCGCCGATCCAGGAAACCTCGGCACGATCATTCGGACGGCAGAAGCCGTGGGTGCTCGAGGAGTTATGACAACCCACGGTTCAGTCGATGCGTGGAATCCCAAGGTTGTTCGAGCCAGCGCGGGCTCGATCTTCCGGCTTCCCGTTGTGTCGCTGCCGACGGCCGCCGAGGCGATCCACGCCGTGCGGGCTGCAGGTTGGCGAACCGTTGCACTCACCGCCGATGCGCCGGACACTGTTTTCTCCGCGGTTGATGCACTGTGTGAATCTGGTGGCGATACCGAACAAGTGGCCTGGGTAGTCGGGTCGGAGGCTCACGGAGTTGCCGCCGAAGCCCTCGAGGTGGCCGATCAACTCGCAAGCATCCCGATGCGCGCAAGCGTCGAGTCCTTAAATGCCGCGATCTCGGTTGCGATTTGTCTGTACGTGGCTCTCGATCCGGCCAGCGGTGGTGAGAAAGTCAGGACCTAGGTCCCCGCAGACACACCCGCCTGACTCGGGCAACTCACACCCGCTGGGTGCGAGGATGAAGGCAAACAGGGACTGCATGAAGTCTGTGGAGTAGTCGAGAAAGGGTGACCACGATGGAGAAGTCGCTGTACCGGAGTTTGCCGGTTATGGACGATACGGGCTACGTCGTCGTGGACAGCTACGACCAGCAGGCCGATCCCCGTGAGTGGGAGGACCTGGTGTACGTCGACTGGAAGTCCTCCGGTGATACCCGCTTTGCTCCATTGGCCAGCGCTTACGGCGACATGGAGTGCAATGGCTTTTGGAACCACACCCCGCCCAAGACCGACAAAGATGGCGTGTGGGTCAAGGAGAACGTCGACATCGCACCGATCTTGACCCGTCGGGCGCAAGAACCCGGCGCCAATATCGGCCGCTGCCGGGTCATCGAACTGCAGCCCAACACCTACGGCGAAGCTCTGTACAACCTGCACCGAGACGACAACAACCGCCTCAACCCTGAGGGCACCGGTTGGATCGTCCGCGCATTCTTCAACCTCACCGATGATCCCGATTCGGTGATGATCCTTCGCGCGGATAAGGACGATCCGTCTACTGAGGTGCGCATTCCATTGCCTGCGGGCCAGCAGGTGGTCATCGACACCCAGGGCTTCTACCACGCTGTGTGGCACCCCGGTGACAAGCCGCGTTACTGCCTGATCACCTCGTATGAGTCGGGCCCGGAACTCGATGCATGGATCCAGGCACGCAATCCGCGGACCCGAATCGACAACCACCCGATCGATCCGGCGGTGGCAGCCGAGGGAGAGAAACTCGCTGCGGACAAGCGCGAAGCGCGAGCAGCGGCGCTAGCAGCGCAGGGTCAGGACCCGCGCTTCGGGGACGGCAGTATGGCGGTCCAAGAGGAGAAGGAAGTCCTCTCCGAGGCGTAAGTGCCGCCCTACTCGGTGGCAGGCCGGTGACCCGTTAGCATCAATGAAGCCTGCTAACGGATACGAGTTTCGAATAACGAGGAGTGTGCGTGGTCGCCTACAGCGCTGTGCTGGATGAGCTCGAGGCCGAGGCGATCCATATCTACCGCGAGACGGCGGCTGCCTTCCGTAACCCGGTACTCCTGTACAGCATCGGCAAGGACTCCTCGGTTCTACTCCACCTAGCGATGAAGGCCTTTTATCCGGCGCCGCTTCCCTTTCCGGTGATGCATATCGACACCACCTGGAAGTTCAAGGAAATGATCGAGTTTCGCGATCGCCGCGCTGCGGAACTCGGTCTGGATCTGCGTATCGCCACGAATACCGAGGCGGTCGAGCAGGGGATCACGCCGTTCACGCACGGTACGCACGAGTACACGCGGATCATGAAGACCGTCGCACTGCGCGAGGGCATCGACCGCTACGGCTTCGACGCCGCCATCGGTGGGGCCCGCCGCGATGAGGAACGCAGCCGCGCCAAAGAGCGCATCTTCTCGCTGCGCGAACCCGGTCACCGGTGGGAACCTCGAAAACAGCGTCCGGAGTTCTGGCGCACCGCGAACACGTCGCTGGCACCGGGTCAATCGATGCGCGTGTTCCCCTTGTCCAACTGGACCGAACTCGACATTTGGCGTTACATCGAACGCGAGAGCATCGAGATTCCCTCGCTGTACTTCGCGAAGGAGCGTCCCGTTGTGGAGCGTGGTGGCGCGTTGATCATGGTCGATGATGACCGCTATCCGCTGGAGCCCGGCGAGCAGCCGATGATGAAGTCGGTTCGTTTCCGCACCCTGGGTTGCTACCCACTCACCGGTGCTGTGGAGTCCACGGCGAGCGATCTCGCGACGTTGATCGCCGAGATGGAGGCCTCGAACATCTCTGAGCGCGCCGGTCGCCTCATCGACGGTGAGGGTGGCGGCTCGATGGAAGCCAAGAAAGCAGAGGGCTACTTCTAGTGGACGCCACTCCGGTTCTGCACCTGGTCACTTGCGGTTCGGTCGACGACGGCAAGTCGACACTGATCGGCCGACTCCTCGCGGAGACCGATTCGGTTCCAATTGACCAGCTCGAGTACGCGCGTCGGACACGGCGCGGTGGATCGACGATCCCGGTGGGGGAGGTCGACTACTCGCTGCTCACCGATGGCCTCGAAGCCGAGCGCGAGCAGGGCATCACGATCGATGTCGCCTATCGGCACATGAACCTGCCCAACGGTCGCCGGGTTCTTATTGCCGACGCCCCCGGCCACGAGCAGTACACCCGCAATATGGCTGTTGCCGCATCCAACGGCGACGTCGCGATCTTGCTGGTGGATGCCGACCGCGGGGTGCGCCCGCAAACCCACCGACACCTCACCGTCTCGGCCTTGATGGGCGTGCGCACAGTTGTTATCGCCGTCAACAAGATGGATCTCGTTGGCTATGACCATGCCACCTTCGAAGAAATCGTCGGCGTTGTGCGGACCACTGCTGCGCGTCTCGAAGTGCCCGAGGTGGTCGCGATCCCGATTAGTGCCTTCGCTGGTGACAACGTCACGCAGGGCTCCACCAACATGCCTTGGTACTCCGGTCCTACGTTGATCCAGTTCCTTGAGGACTGGGAACCGGTCGAGACAAGCCAGGATGCAGGTTTTCGTTTCCCAGTGCAGTTCATCGTGCGTGCGGAAGGTAACTTCCGCGGCTACGCAGGAACGGTCGTGGCCGGGTCGGTTTCGCCCGGGGACGACATCACGGTTGCCGACTCCGGGCGCACCGCGAAGATCGACCGCGTCGTTGCTTTCGGTGGTGATCTCGACCTAGCGGAAATCGGGCAGGCGGTGACCATCACTCTCGATCATGAGGTGGATGTCACTCGTGGGGACGTCCTTGCAGGTAGGGACCACGACGGCGCATCCCTACAACCGGCCGACCGATTCTCCGCGGACATGGTCTGGCTCGGTGAGGAACCGCTCGCGCATGGTCGGTCCTACCTACTGGTCTCCGGATCGCGATCGGTCCCGGCAACAGTGACGAACGTGCGCCATCGCCTCGATGTGGTGTCCGGTCACGAACATGCTGCCCGCGTGCTGGAGATGAACGACATCGGACGCGTGGAAGTCGCCACGGACCGTCCGGTCCCGATGGATCCGTACGACGTCTGCCGCGACACCGGCGGGTTCCTGCTCGTGGATCGCGTCACCGCAGACACCGTTGCAGCAGGGTTGGTGCGCCATGCGATGCGCCGCGCGTTCAACGTGGTTCCGCACGACTACGACGTCGACGCAAGTGCGCGCGCCGCCTTGATGGGTCACCCAAGCAAGGTTGTGTGGCTGACCGGTCTACCTGGATCCGGGAAGTCGACCATCGCCGACGCCACCGTCCGCAGGCTCCACGCCCTCGGCGTGCACACCTATGTCCTCGACGGCGACAACGTCCGCACCGGTTTGAACAAGGATCTTGGTTTCACCGCCGAGGATCGCGCCGAAAACGTCCGACGCGTCGCCGAGGTTGCCAAACTGATGAAGGACGCCGGCCTGGTGGTGTTCGTGGCGCTCGTCTCGCCCTACCGCGCTGACCGTGAAGCCGCCGCAGGGTTGTTCGAGGATGGTGAGTTCCTCGAGGTGTACGTGGATACGCCGGTCGAGGTATGTGCCGAGCGGGACCCGAAGGGCCTGTACGCCAAGGCCGCGGCGGGCAATCTGCCGAACATGACGGGC
>JAQCBM010000214.1 GCA_027729865.1 Actinomycetota bacterium | reverse complement strand
CGGCCGCGCGGTCGTCGTCGAGCATCAAGTTAAGCAATTGCGTCACCTGTTGGCCGCTTGTCTCTGCGCCTCGGGGGGCGAGTTCAGCAGACATTCGCTTCCGGAATTGTCGTGTGTCTTCCTTCGCAGACCTGATGAGCAGATCAACTTGGCCGTTGCCGCCAGCTGTCTGCTCGGTGATCCAAACCTGCGCCTGACCGGTCTCGTCAGAAGCGGCGACGACATCTATCACAAGGTCCTCGATGTCCAGTTCTGGATGTTGGCGCGCCCCCGCATGGACGACACACGCAGCGACGGTGCCAGCAAATCGACGCCGCCGCCAGTGTCGCCACGAGTCATCCGGCGTCGACAGGCCGGCGGTCAATGCGTCGCGGACGGATTGAAGCACTCCTGCGGTGACGAGCCAGACGTCGTGGTTCCCGGACTTGAACTTGCCGAGGTCCTCCAAAGCCGCTTGGATTCCGTCGGCCAAAACCTCGTCCGAGGCAGAACTCATGGGAGTAACTGACCGCCCGGAAGCGACCAGTGCGCCAGAAATCAAGGTTCGCCGGTCAAAGACATTCAGATTTGGCGGCAGTCCTGGATTGCTCTCAAAGTGGTGCCGGATCCAGTCGGCACGTTCACGTGGGGAAGGTTCCCAATTATCCGGGCACTGCACTATCAACTGGATGCCGTTCGTTTCGAATTGGAATCCGAGGCCAACACCACGCCCGTCGGTGGGTTGCCCGTCGGTGAATCGAACAGTGAGTGGTTCAAGCGGGAAGTTGGTGCCTACCTGTCCACTTGCAGTCGTCGCGTAACGCCGAACGCTGACCCCACTGCCCTGCTCAAGGAGAAACCCCCTCATCTCTGGAATGAGATCAGCCCACGTTCCGCCCACCGCCATGTCAATCGGTTCCCCGAGAGGTTCGAGATCAACCTGCCAGTCGGGTCGGACGGTTGATGCGTCCTGCAAATCCCGCGGCGGGGCGGCAAGTTCAACTCGTGTCGGCTGGTATAGATCGACGATCGCGCCCGTCGACGTGTCGTGAATCCGGCCTATTGGTATCGCGTTGTATGTCCCTAACACGTCGACCTCAACTGCTGTGGCGCCTCCGCCCCGAGGCATCACAGGTAGTGGTACCCAGTGACGACGTTCCATTGTCTTGTGACCGAAGTGGCGTGTGACGTTGCCCGGCAAGAACTCGCTGAGGGTCCTTATCGTCGGGAGAAACTCGACGTCGTCGGGCGCATCCGGATCTGGCACGATTTCTGTTTCCGGGAGTAGGAGCGATCCGAAGAGATTGCCGACGACAAATTCCGGTAGTGGTCTCCGAAACTTGACGCCACTGTCCCCTTCTGCTGGGACTTCGCCGGCCCATTGTGTCTCGAGGCGTCGCAGTGCAGTTGGGATAACCACTGTGAACAGGTTGCGCGGCGGGGACCAGAAGATCGCGTCAAGTTCGCGTTCTCCTTCGTCACCGGCGGGAAACCCGAGCGCCTTCCTGAGGTAGGACCGCAGGTGATCTCGTTCCGGCCCGTCCAGAAGAATTCGCCTGAGCAGATCCGCGATCGCTTCCTGGCGGCGTTTGCGGGACTGGGCTTTGTCTCGCTTCGTCTCGACAAGATCAGCCGGTCCCGCGAGGTCAGCCCAGGTCGATCGCGGGACTGCGCGGTCCGGCGGGGCCGGGACAGTGCGGACCTGCTCAGAGAGCCAATCGAGGGTGGCGTAGACGGCCTGCATCTTGAGCACGTGACGATTCCGAAGTGGAAGTGTTCGACGCGTCAATTCAGGGTCGAACAGTCGTTCAGGTGACTCCCACGCCAGTCGGTCCCGTCCCCAGTCGGAGAGCATCACAATGGTCCAGGGGCGCATCTCCATCCGTCGCCCCGCACGTCCACGACGCTGGATAAACCGAGCCGCATCGTTAGGTGCTTTGTGCTGTATCACGGCACCGACCCGTTCGTCGTCATAACCGACCTCGAGGCTCGCGGTGGCGACGATCACGTCGCTGTCCTCAGCCACGCCTGCATCCTGCGAACTCGTTCGACTCACCCGCAGTTGACCCTCGTTCTGGAGGTGGCCGAGAGACTCGGGGAGCCACCACCATTGTCCATCCGCGTCTCGATCGGCCGCGGGTTCTTGAGTGGCTGATCGGACAAATGCCTGGTCGCGGGATCGCAGATGCCCAAGCGAGAGTGGCCTGTGCCGGGGATTTGGCCTGCCTGGCTCCCACCAGCCTTCGGCATCGAGTAGATCCCAGTAGAGACGGTTGTTGACGTCAAGTTTGTCGGTGAATAAGAACGTGCGTTGGCCGTACAGTCCAGATGAACTCGGAGGGTCGGGGTCATACGGCGATGCTGCTCGGCCATCAAGGAAACGGGCGACAAGCATCGCCGTCTGAATAGTCGCGGACAAGACACTCGTCGGCTCGGACGGATTGTGACGAAGTGCGACCAAATACTCCGCACCAACCTCCTCCAACTCACTTGAACCGTCGAGCGAGCCCACCGGCTGAACCAACTCAACAAGGGGTTCCGGGACGTTGACGAAGTTGGATAGGAACTCCCTCGCATTCTCAAGCGTCGCTGATAAGCCGACGTAGGTCACATTGGTGCCGCTCGGAATCAGTCGCCTCAGTCGCCGCATCAGCATCGCGGTCTGGGCGCCCTGGGTCCCCTCGTACGTGTGAATTTCGTCGAGCAGAACAAGGGACGGCCCCTGTGACCCGAGTCCAAAGGTTCGGAGTTGATCGGCATCAGCGATCTGACGATTCAGCGACTCGGTGGTCGTCAGCATCACATCCGGGGGATGAGCCGTGAGCGACCGTCGAGCCAGGGCGACGAACCGGTCATCTAGTTCCACCCCACATGAGTCCGCGCACACGAGTCGCTCGCGACGCGCGTCGAGATCCTCCTTCGGCCACACGAGATCCGCACCACAGTTAACACCGGGGCAGGTAAGAAATGGGTGAACTCGGCCAGGCGACGTTCCGCATTCCACCCACGTCTTGCCATCCACGTACTCGGGCGCAGACGGCGTTGGCGTAAACCAGCATCCGATACGAATCGGGCGACCGCCGTTCAACGGCCCGATGGCCCAGGTGAGTCGTGCAAGGTTGCTGAACTGATCCTTCAACAGTTCGCCGCGCGGGTAGATCGCCAACACCTTGACGGCTGCGGAGGACTCGCAGGCGATTTCCTCCGCCAGGTGCGCTAGTGCTGGGGCGTAGAAAGCGATGGTCTTGCCGGCGCCGGTGCCCGCCGAGATCATCACTCCCCCGTCCTCACTCCCGGCGAGTAACCGCAGAACAGCCGACGTCGACCGGATCTGAAAGGCGGACACCGAATCGGGGATGATGCGGGCGAGGGTTGCCAGCCCGACCGGCGTCAGAAACTTCGACGCCTCCTGCAGCAGTCCATCTTTAGAGTGGTCTCGTCGTGGACGGACCCTCGGCCGATGGACGAGGTGGAAGTCGGCTACGAGTTCGCGACCCTGCCAGGACGCCTCGTTTCGAAACGTCTGCCTGAGATGCTTCATCAGGCGGACAGACTCAGCCATTCGGGTGCGGTAGCCCACTTGACGCGACCCGTCGAAGGTTGGCACCTCAAAGATCAAGCGATGTTTGAGCAACTCTGCGCGCAGTTCCTCAGCCGCGTTTTGGCTCCCTGGTGACGAGAGGGTTTCGAGCAACTCAGATTCCGACAGTGCGCCGTCGACAAGACCCCACCGCAAGAGTGGGAGTTCTTGTAACTCGAGTCTCGTGAGGGCCTCGGCAAGTGATGCCGAATCGAGACTCATCGTCGACTCGCGGTGCCCTGCGCAGGAGTCACCGCGTAGGCAGATGACAACCCCTTCTCAGAAATCCATTCCCACACGGAGTCAGGGATGTCCTCCAGCCTCACACCGCCAGGCTGTCCCACGGAACGAACAAACTTCTTCACATCTGGGTCGGACCCAATCAGCGTGTCGCGAACCTTGATGAGATCCTGAGCAATCTTGGCAACCTTGATGACCTGGCCACGCACCCTTGTGACGTCCTGGCCAGGGAGGCGCGACCGAGTGGTCTCCAAATCCTCCGCCAACTTCAGACCACGTTCCGCGGCGTCGCGTTCTCGCTTACCGCAATCCTTCATGCCGGCGAAGTTCTGGCAGAGGACCTTCATGAAGACCAACTCTTTGTCGTCGAACTTTTCGTCCACGAAAGCTCGCCAAGCGTCCTGCAAAACCAGATCAC
>JAQCBM010000213.1 GCA_027729865.1 Actinomycetota bacterium | reverse complement strand
CGGGCGCCGAAGCAGGCGGCTCCGATTGGCAGACGATCATGTACGAGGGGTACGGCCCGAACGGTGTTGCGGTGCTGATCGAGTGCCTCACGGACAACCGCAACCGCGCTGCCGGCGAAGTTCGTGTTGCCATGACCCGCAACGGTGGCTCGATGGCCGATCCGGGTTCCGTCGCCTACATGTTCAATCGCAAGGGTGTGATCATCGTCCCCAAGGTCGCTGGCTTGACCGAAGATGATCTCTTGATGGCCGTGCTTGATGCCGGCGCGGAGGAAGTCAACGATCTCGGTGAGTCATTCGAAGTGGTGAGCGAAGCCACCGACGTAGTTGCTGTGCGCACGGCTTTGCAGGGCGCCGAGATCGACTACGACTCCGCAGAGGCCACTTTTCTTCCATCGGTCACGGTCGAACTCGATGAGGACGGTGCCACCAAGGTCTTTCGGTTGATTGAGGCTCTCGAGGACAGCGATGACGTCCAGAACGTGTACGCGAACTTCGATGTGAGCGACGACGTCATGGAGAAGGTGGGTTAGGTCGTGTCCGGCGGCGATCCGGTAGGCGCACAACTGCGTGGCTGGGACGCCGCCACCTTCCGTACTGCTGCGGGTGACCCGCGGATGCGCAGCACCGTGGTGGCGCTTGCCGTGTTGGATTCCACGCCCGACTGGGAACGCCTGCGCACGCGCTTGGAGCGCTTGACGCACTTCGTACCCACGTTGCGGATGCGTCCGCTGTATGGACTCTTCGGATTCTCCGCACCTCGGTTGGCATTGGATCCTGACTTCGACATCGACGTGCACGTCCACCGGTACCGGCTGCCTGATGGAAGTGGGTGGTCGGATTTGTTGCGTGATGTGCGCCGGATGTCCCTGACCGACTTCGACCGCAACCGCGCGTTGTGGGAAGCAGTTCTCGTGGAAGGTCTTCCCGGTGGTGAGTCGGCCTTCGCGCTCAAGCTTCACCATTCGATCGCCGATGGTCAGGCCACCGTGATGATGGCGTTGGCCCTGTTCGAACTCGGCCCAGAGCCCAATCCCGATGATCCGCCCACCCCCGAGGTTCCGCGCGGAGAAGACGTGAGTGTGATCGACATCGCGCGCGCGAATGTGGAGGACAACCTCGATCGGCTGCGCGACAGCGCCGAGGGTGCGCTTCGCGCCGGTGGGCAGGTGGCACTGCAAGCCCTCGGTGATCCAGGCGGCGCGGTGAACGTCGTTCGTCAAACCGTGGAATCGATTACCAAGGCTCTGTCGGTTCCCGAAGCCCCGCTTTCCCCGCTGTGGACTGAACGCGGAACCACGTACCACTTCGGTGCCTTTGAGTTCCCGTTCGAAGGTTTGAAGGTTGCAGCGAAGTCACGCGGATTCAGCGTCAATGACGCTTTCATGGCCGCGGTTACCAGCGGCGTGGACCGATACCACCAGCGTTACGGCGCAGCCGTCGAGGAGTTGCGCGTCAACGTCCCGATCAGCCTGCGTGGTGACGCTGGTGATCGAAGTGCGCAAGCGTCCAACGCCGTGGCTATCGCGCGCTTTGAACTACCGGTCGAGGGTCTTGATGTGGATGAGCGGATGGCGGCTGCGCACGAATTGGTGGATACCTGGCGCCACGCCCCCGCGATGCGGATGGCCGATCCGCTTGCCGATGTGAGTTGGTTCGTGCCGGTCCCGGTTCTCGCGCACGCGGCCAAGACATCCGACATCACCACGAGCAACGTGCCCGGACCACCCATTCCGATGTATTTGGCTGGCGCGAAGATGGTTGCTGCCTATCCGCTCGTAGCGACGATCGGTGCTGCGGTCAACGTCACGATGGTCACGTACAACGGCCTGGCCTGCATAGGTGTCTCCACAGATGACCGCTGCGTAATCGACCATGCCGAACTCGTCGAGGATCTGCGCTGGGGCTTCGAATTGGTAACCGGGGATGTGGTGGGTCCAGCCGACCGATATTCCAAGAGCACTCACTAGGGGAGTCTTCGGCGCGCCCACGTGTGGGTGACACACCGCCGGGCTAGCGTGTCCGTACTGGTGTTCGATTCGGATGTCGTATCGGGCTGCGCATATGGGAGTAGTGACGAGTCATGGCTGCGGATCGACGGGTTCTCGGGGTGGACCCCGGGCTCACACGCTGCGGTGTGGCAGTGATCGATGGCGCACCTGGCCGCAAGGTGCAGCTGCGCTACATCGGGGTACTACGCACCGACGCCGATCTGCCGATTGAAACCCGCCTGGTGGAACTCGAAGCCGGCCTGGAGGCGCTCGTGGCCGAGCACGCTCCCGATGT
Organism: Actinomycetota bacterium; assembly: GCA_027729865.1. Classification (GTDB taxonomy): domain Bacteria; phylum Actinomycetota; class Actinomycetes; order S36-B12; family S36-B12; genus S36-B12. The sequence goes on along the minus strand of JAQCBM010000213.1, from coordinate 1,934 downwards.
GGTGGCGGTGGAGCGGGTGTTCAGCCAACACAACGTGCGCACCGCCATGGCTACTGCGCAAGCGGCGGCGGTCGCACTGCTGGTTGCCGCGCGCCGGGGAATAGACGTGGCGCTGCACACTCCCACCGAGGTCAAGGCGGCGGTCACCGGCAACGGCCGAGCAGACAAAGCGCAGGTCACCTCGATGATCACTCGAGTACTGGCGCTTTCCGAGGCCCCGAAACCGGCCGACGCCGCCGATGCCGCGGCGATCGCCATCTGTCAGGCCTGGCGCGGGACAGCGGCTACTCGTCTGGAGCAGGCACGCGCCCAGCAGGTGAAGTTGGCGGCTCGCCGATGATCGACCGCATCCGCGGGGCCGTATTGGTGATCGGCACGGATTACCTGAGTGTCGACCTGGGTCCGGTCGCCCTTCGCGTGGTGGTGCCGCCCCAGGTGGCCACGGAAGTCCGACTCGGAAGCGAAGTCGAGTTACACACCGCGATGGTGGTGCGCGAAGACGGTTGGACGCTGTACGGGTTCACCGAGTCCGAGTACTGCCAGGTGTTCGAACAGGTGCAAACCGTTAGTGGAATCGGACCGCGCATCGCGCTGGCGTTGGTGAGTGTGTTGGGTCCGGAGGATCTGCGCCGCGCGATCGAAAGCGAAGATCTCGTAACTTTGACCAAGGTGCCCGGAATCGGCAAGAAGGGTGCGCAACGAATCGTCTTGGAGTTGAAGGACCGCATCGGGCCATCGCTCGGTGGGGCAACGTCGGCACCTGCGCGCGCAGGGGAGTCCTGGCGCGCCGCTGTTGCTGCGGGTCTGACGTCGCTGGGGTGGAATGCCCGCGAAGCCGATGCTGCCGTAGATCAACTCGCCGGGCGGTTAGATGACATCACGGATGCGAATAACCCTGACGTGGGCGTGCTCCTGAAGGAAGCGCTGCGCAGTCTGGATCGATCATGAGCGTGCTCGATCCAGGTGCCGATGAGGACGATGTCGTAGTGGATGGCGCACTGCGCCCCACCACACTCGTGGAATTCGTCGGTCAAGACCGCGTCAAGAGTCAACTCGGCTTGGTTTTGGAGGCTGCGCGCCGACGCGAAGGCGTCTCCGACCACGTACTGCTGAGTGGTCCGCCCGGATTGGGAAAGACCACACTTGCGGCGATCATCGCTAGTGAGCTTGCTGCGCCGATTCGGATGACATCCGGTCCGGCTTTGCAGCACGCGGGCGATGTGGCCGCAGTGTTGTCGAGCCTGCAACCGGGTGAAGTCTTGTTCATCGATGAGGTGCATCGCACCGCACGTGCTGCGCAGGAGATGCTGTACGTAGCGATGGAGGACTTCCGCGTTGACGTGGTTGTGGGTAAAGGACCGGGCGCCACTGCAATCCCGTTGGACATCTCTCCCTTCACCTTGGTGGGCGCAACCACCCGTGCAGGTCTTTTGCCAGGTCCGCTGCGCGATCGCTTCGGCTTCACAGCACACCTGGACTTCTACGAAACGGTGGATCTCGAGCGCATCGTTCGCCGCAGCGCCGGGCTCTTGGATGTGCAGATCACCGATGAGGGTGGTGCGGAGATAGCCGGACGCTGCCGCGGCACGCCCCGCATAGCCAACCGGTTGCTGCGGCGAGTACGCGACTGGGCGCAGGTGCATGGATCTGGCGTGGTCGATGCCGGTGCTGCGACTGCCGCGCTGGAACTGTACGAAGTCGACGCGGTCGGGCTCGATCGCATCGACCGGGCGGTGCTCGAGGCGATCGTGGATCGATTCGGTGGGGGACCGGTCGGACTGAGCACGCTTGCGGTGGCCGTGGGAGAAGAGCCCGAGACGATCGAAACCGTCGCTGAGCCCTTCTTGGTGCGCCTGGGCCTGCTCATGCGCACCCCGCGCGGTCGGATCGCCACGGCCGCCGGCTGGCAGCACATCGGACGGACCGCCCCCGCC
>JAQCBM010000212.1 GCA_027729865.1 Actinomycetota bacterium | reverse complement strand
GAGGGATGCGAGATCAACGACGAACCAACCGCGCCGGTGTGTGCTCGCTGCCGACGGCTAGCCAGCGAACTCGGCGACGACCTGCCGATTGCGTGGCGGCACCGCAGCGAGCGGTACGGGGAGAAACTCGCAACGCCCGATACGTCGGTGGGTGATCTGGTGGGCGATATCGATCCGGTGAAGGTTGCAGAAGGTCGCAGCCTGGGCGATCCCGAAACCATCCATTTCGGTCTGGTGCCACGCACCAACCGCGGCATCTTCGCAATCAACGAACTCCCCGATCTGGTGGAGCGCATTCAAGTGGCGTTACTCAACGTGCTCGAGGAACGCGACATCCAGGTTCGCGGTTACAACCTGCGGCTACCGCTGGACATGCTCGTCGTGGCGAGCGCGAACCCGGAGGACTACACCAACCGCGGCCGCATCATCACGCCGCTGAAGGACCGGTTCGGCGCGGAGATCCGCACGCACTATCCCCTCGAGCTCGAACTCGAAATTCAGCTGCTCGAGCAGGAAGCCGATATCCACGCAGTGATCCCGCGCCACCTGCTGGACATAGTTGCGCGGTTCACGCGAGGTGTGCGTGAGTCTTCGGCGATCGATCAGCGCAGTGGTGTGTCGGCACGTTTCTCTATTGCGTGCGTGGAAGAACTTTCCGGCGCGGCCTTGCGCAGATCGGCGATCGCGGGCGATGACGAACCAGTTGCCCGCGTGGGCGACCTCATCGACATCGTTCCCTCACTGCGCGGCAAGGTCGAATTCGACGTCACCGAAGAGGGCTACGAGGATGAAACCTTGGTGCTGCTCGCTCGGCAAGCCACCGCGGACTCCTGGCGCGAGCACCTCGGTGGCCAACAGGCACGTCCGTTCCTGACGCACCTCGTCGAGTGGTTCGACCAGGGCAACACCCTCGCCACATCCGATGTGATGAGTTCGCGCGCGATCTTGCAGGCCATCGGACCGATGGAAGGACTCGGTGCTGTGATTTCCGCTGCCGAACCCGGTATGGCTGAATCGCCAGGACTTGCGGCATCGGTGGTCGAGTTCGCTGCCGAGGGTTTGTGGTTGACCCGGCGCATCGACAAGGACGACGACGGCATCACCGTCACCTACGGCAGCAACGCCGTTGAATCGGACGACGACGAAGAATGAGTCGAAAGCGCCCCTTCCGCCGCGGCCGCGGTAGCCGCTACGGCGCATTCCGCGGCGGCCCGGATCCGCTCGCGCCCCGTGCGGATGCAGCGACCGCTGTCGACGAGATCGGCAAGCGCATCCTCGAGGGGCAATCGGTGCGCGATGCGCTGCGCGATGTGCTGCGGTCGGGAAGTCAGGGCAGGCGCGGCCTGTCGCAGATGTCGCGTGAGCTGCGCAAGCGCCACAAGGAACTGAGCAAGTCCGGGCGTATGGATGGGCTGCTGAGCGATCTGCGGGAGATGCTGGATCAAGCGCTCGATGCCGAACGTCGTGAACTCTTTCCTGATCCGTCTGACGATGCGCGATTCGCCGAAGCGATGCTCGATGCACTTCCCGAAGACGTTCCGCGCGCGATGCAGGAACTTGAGAACTACCCGTGGCGCTCGGATGAGGCGCGTGGCATCTTCGAACAGATGCAAGAACGCCTGCGCCGCGATGTGATCGACCAGCAGTTCGCCGGGCTCAGCCAATCGGTGGAGAACCTGTCCGATCCGGCTACGCAACAAGCGATGGCCGAGATGATGAGCGACCTGAATGATCTGCTCGACAAGCACCGGCAAGGCCAGGCAACCGAAGAGGACTACCAAGAGTTCCTGAACAAGCATCGAGACTTCTTCCCGAACGCCCCGGAAACGCTGGATGAGTTCATCGATGAGATAGCCCGGCAGTCTGCGGCGATGCAGCGGATGCTCGAGTCAATGACACCCGAGCAGCGGGCTGAACTCGCCGAGGCGATGCAACAAGCTCTGTCGGACATGGGCCTGCAGGATCAAATGGCGCGCCTGCAGGACAACCTGCAGGCGTTGCGCCCGGAGTTCTCCCGAAGCCGTGGACCGGGACTCACCGGTGAGAGCTCCCTGGGTCTGCCAGATGCCACCCGCGCTCTCGCCGAGATGGCTGATCTGGAAGCACTCAATTCCCAGTTAGGCGACGCCGATGCGATGAGCGACCTCGATCAGATCGACGCCGACGCTCTCGAACGAGCGCTCGGGCGTAGTGCTCGCGACGATCTCGAGGCGATGCAGCAGATGCAACGCGAACTCGAAACGCAAGGGTTCCTTACGGGAGAAGGGAACTCTCTGCGGTTGAGCCCCAAAGCGATCCGTCGCATCGGTCGGACCGCTCTACGCGAAGTATTCGATCAAATCGATGCGCACGATCGTGGCGACCATGGCGTGAACCGCACTGGTGCCGCGGGGGAACCGACCGGAACGCAACGGGCCTGGCGTTTCGGTGACGAAGAGTCCATCGATGTGGTGCGCACGGTGCAGAACGCCACCCGGCGCAAAGTCGCAAGCGGAGGCGGGCCAAACCTCGATCCAGAGGACTTCGAGATATCTGAAACGGAAACAGTCACCCGCGCAGCCGTCGCACTGCTCGTCGATCAATCCTTCTCTATGGTTATGAACGACACCTGGAGCGCGGCAAAGACCATGGCGCTCGCGTTGCACTCACTGACTGCCACGAGTTACCCACTCGATGCGCTGCAGGTGATCGGCTTCGCGAATATGGCGCGAGTGGTCAATCCGATGGACATCCCCGATCTGGAAGCAAGCGAGATCCAAGGCACCAACCTTCAGCATGCCTTGATGCTGGCCGGACGTTTCCTCGACAGACACCCAGGATCCCAACGTATCGTGATGGTGGTGACCGACGGTGAACCCACCGCGCACCTGAGCCTCGATGGCGGTTGGTGGTTCGACTGGCCGCCCACCCGCGAGACCATCACCCAGACCGTTGCGCAGGTGGACGCAATGACAAAACGAAAGGTGCCGATCTCGTGGTTCCGGCTCGGTGACGAACCTCGCCTTGCTCGTTTCCTCGATGAGATGGCACGCCGCAACGGTGGCAAGGTCCTTGCGCCGGCAACGGACCGACTCGGTGACTACGTGATCAGCGACTACGTTCGTAAGCGCTCCCAGGCCAGGGGATAACTCGGGACGATATGCGATCGCTTGGGCGAATACGCGCATCGTCAATATCGTGGCGACATGCCTGAAATCTCACGTCGAACTGTCCTGGGAACCGCGGCCCTCGCCGCCGCCGCTGGAGCCGTAGCCCCCGCCGCCTGGGCGGGCGGAGCAACGTTGGGTTCCACGAGCACCTGGCCCTCGCGCGCGAAGTGGCGCGCCCTCGACACGCAGGTGGGCGGTCGGCTCATCACCACATCGCTGCCGTGGGTGAACGCCACTCCAGAAACCTTCGAGCTGCTCAAGAACCCTTTCTGGAATGAAGAGCAGCCGGGTGCGCTGCAATCCACTGGCTGGTTCGGGGCGTGGACAGCTGCGGCTTCGCCGTACGCGGTCCGCGCGCAGCAGACCTCCGACATCGTCGCCGCGGTGAACTTCGCGCGCGAGAACAACGTCAAGCTCGTGGTGAAGGGCACCGGTCACGACTACTTGGGCCGCAACATGGCTCCGGACTCTCTGCTGGTCTGGACGCACGACATGCGAAACATCACCATGCACGACGCTTTCGTGCCGGCAGGTGCCCCCGCAGGCACCGAACCCGTGCACGCCATGACGGTGGAGGCGGGAACCCGTTGGCTCGAGGCCTATCGTGCAGCCACTTTGGCGGGTCGGGTCGTTGCAGGCGGTGGGTGCACGAGCGTTGGCGCGTGCGGCGGCTTCACCTTCGGCAGCGGATTCGGTCCGTTCTCCAAGCGCTATGGCACCGGATCCGGCGGCATCGTCCAGGCCGAGATCGTCACCGCTGACGGAAAAGTTCGAACCGTCAGTGAATACTCCGAACCTGACCTGTTCTTCGGTGTGCGCGGCGGTGGCGGTGGCACCTACGGGATCGTCAGCCGTGTCACGTTGCTCACGCATCCCATTCCCTCGACCCTCGGAATCGTCACCGGTTCGATCACTGCAAGGAGTGACGCTGCCTACCGTGAACTGATCGAGAAGTTCGTGCAGTTCTATCCGGCGGCTTTGGATAACTGGCACTGGGGTGAGTCGGTGGCCTTCGGCCCCAACAACGAGTTCGGTTTCCGACTCACCTTCTTGGACATGCCAGAAGCCGAGGGCAA
>JAQCBM010000211.1 GCA_027729865.1 Actinomycetota bacterium | reverse complement strand
GCGCGAGCCGTTCACCGAGTGTTTGGGCTGCCTCGGAGACTCCGGCGTACTTCGCCGAATACAACAGTTGTCCGTCGTATGTCCGCTCATTTGTCCCAGGCACGGAGTAGTTGTCGAGAACCCACACTTCCCAGCCTTTTTCGACGAGCCGATTGAAGAACAGGACTCCCGGACGAAACCGCTGCACCGCTCAACCGTAGCGCCGTCCATGTCGCGCCTAAACCGCCGCCGAAGCCCGGCATCACAGGTGGTAGGCCGAAATGTCTGACAGCCCGAGGTCCGTCATGCGGCATCTTTCGCCGTGTCAGAGAAGACTGAACAGTCTGTTACGGTCAATCCATGCCGGCTAGAGGTCTTGCGCCGACACCACGGGAGTACGTGGTTCGAGGAGAGTGGCCCGATGGGCCTCTGCAGCGGGGTGCTCCGTTCGAGGCACGGAAAGCCGTAGATATAGCCACTCGACTGCGTAGTGCGATCGGCAACCGGAGTTTGCGATCCGTCGCCGTGGTCAGCGGTGTCAGTGTCGGGACCCTGCACAATCTGCTGTGCGGCAAGACATGGGGCGACGTCGTGACGATCGCCCGGCTCGAGCATGCCCTTTCTGCCGATCTTTGGTCCGCGTCCCCATCGCAGCAGGTATCGGCAGTGGGTACCAACCCGTATCTAGCCAGCAGGCCAGCGTCTGATGAGAGTGCGCCTCGGGGTGCAAAGCATGCGTGAACTATTGGTGCCGAAGGTGTCGACCACGCCGTTATTGATGATCAACAGGCTTTGGGGTGAAGAACTAGGGGTTAGCTGCGGCTCGTCTCCGGCGAGGGATGTCACACGTGGGGACGAATCGAGCGTTTATCGACACGGCGACCGAGCCCTAACGTGGATCCTCGGGCTGCGTTCAACTGGCGAAATGAGCACACCCGAATGCAAGAATCTCATGATGTCTATTGCCAATCGATCGCACGACGCTTTTCATGGTAATGCGGGCAAGAAAATGGCGATATCGGGACAGTGTTTCACCACCGACGTGCCACGTTCGGTCGCTGCTCCCGCTCGGCATGTGAGCCCGGGCATTCGGCACGCGAATGTGCTGCCTCGATCGTCCTGCTTGGGGGTGATTCCTTGGTGAACGTGGGCGTTGACCGCATGATGTGGGTCTCGCAACATCGACGCGAACTCGAGGTGCTGATACGACCCAATCAGGTGTCGCTGATCGCCGGTGACAGGTCTGATGCCCGGAAACTGCTCGACACCCTAGGTGAGGTATTCGGATCAGAGCCTCGGTCGCTTACTGCGGCGGGCCTGACACTGGAACCGGTCACGCTCACCGGCGCACTGGCTGACCAACTCGACGGCAGCTACCTCCTGTACGACCTCGAATGTTTGTGTTGGCAACCCTGGCTCAACGCCGATCCACTGCGCTTCCTGAGAATCCTCGCTCGTCGCCATGGGGTCATTGCGCTATGGCCCGGCCCTGTCAGCAACAGTGTGGCGTCGTTCTCCGCGCCGGGACGCCGAGACCACATCTCTGTGTCGGCTGCAGGCGTCACGGTGCTGCGACCCGTCGCGACACGTTTTCCCGATGAAGTTCCGTTCACCCTCGAGAGGATCCCATGATGAAGTACGGCGAACTGATCGCCTTCGAACCAATCGACTCCGTCAAGGTGTTGCGTGATGCCGACAACCTTGCTGAAGGACGTCGGGATGTCGAGACGCTCGTCGTGTCGCCACGCTTGGCGTCGCAGTTGAGCGATGTGATTCTCCCGAACTTGAACCTCGACGATCCGAGGGACCCGAAAGGCATCCTTGTCGTCGCCAACTACGGAACCGGGAAGACCCACCTCATGTCGGTGGTGTCGTCGATCGCGGAACACGGAGAACTGCTTGAACCGCTGCGTTCGGACGTGGTGAAGGATGCTGCAGCGCCGGTAGCCGGCCGCTATCAGGTGATCCGTGCCGAAATCGGTGCCACGCAGATGAGCTTGCGCGACATCATCGTCACCGAACTCGCCGGTGGGCTCAAGCGCATCGGTGTCGACTTCGAGTTCCCGGACCTCTCGAAGGTGACGGGCACCAAGCGGCACCTCGAAGAGATGATGCAAGCCTTCGAGAAGGTGCACGGCGATCAGGGCCTGTTGTTCGTGCTTGATGAGATGCTCGACTATCTCGCATCGCGTCGCGACAACGAACTCCGGGTCGACCTCGCCGTGCTGCGCGAGATCGGAGAGATCTGTAAGACGACGCGGTTCCGTTTCATCGGCGGTGTCCAGGAGGCGATTTTCGACAACCCTCGCTTCGCCAGCGCAGCCGATGCCGTCAGCAGGGTGAAGGAGCGCTTCACCCAGATGCGGATCTCACGCGACGACATCGCTTATGTCGTCCAGGAACGACTTCTGCGCAAGACACCTGAACAGAAGGCAATGGTGCGTGAACACCTACAACAGTTCACGTCAGCGTTCGAAGGTATGGCCGAGAACCTCGAGTCGTTCGTGTCGCTGTACCCGGTACACCCGGCGTTCTTGAAGACCTTCGAACTCGTGACACTCGTCGAGAAGCGAAAGGTGCTCACCACGCTCTCCGATGAGATGCGCAAAGTGCTCGACGCCGAAATCCCATCAGATGGTCCGGGCTTGATCTGTTACGACACGTACCGGGCTCAACTTGACGACGACCCCTCCAACCGTGCTGTTCCTGAGGTGGCAGAGGTGCTCGACAAGGCTCAGGTGTTGCGCGCCCGAGTGGAGAAGGCACTGCCGACCAAAGAGTACGTGTCGACAGCACTGCGGATCGTCGACGCCTTGGCAGTTCACCGGCTCACCACCGACGACATCAACACCCCGATCGGACCGTCGGTGAACGAACTGCGTGACGACCTCACGCTCCTTCCACCGGGGCTCCCAGAACTGGATGCGTTCTTTCTGGCGACGACGATCGAGTCGATTGTCGAGGACATCATCAAGGCGGTGTCGGGTCAGTTCATCACGGTGAACGAACAGAACGGACAGGTGTACCTCGACGTTCGCAAAGACATCGATTACGACCAGAAGATTGAGGACCGTGCCGAGTCGTTGTCCAAGGACAAACTCGACGAGGCGTACTTTCGGGCGTTGGAAACGGTGCTCGAGCAGCGCGACAACCCGTACGTCGCCGGCTACCGAATCTGGTCCTACGAGTTAGCGTGGTCAGCCAAGCACGTCACCCGACCCGGCTATTTGTTCATGGGCGCTCCCAACGAACGCTCGACAGCGCAGCCGCCTCGTGACTTCTACGTCTATTTCCTGCAGCCGTACGACCCGCCGAAGTTCACCGACGAGGAGAAGGCCGACGAGGTGTTCTTCCGTTTGGCGACTCCTGACGACGAGTTCACCTCAGCACTGCGTCGTTACGCCGGTTCCGTCGCCCTCGAGGCTGAGTCGACCGGTCAACACCGCACCGTCTACGGCGAAAAGCGCCAGCGTTACCTGCAAACCATGGTCGCCTGGCTCCGCAAACACATGGGCGACGCCATTACCGTCACCTACCGCGGCGAAGTCAAACCCCTTGCGTCATGGCTCGCAGGAGCTCAAGGACCTCGCTCCACCGTCAAGGAACAGATCGACACCGTCGCCGCATCAGTCATCACCGACCATTTCAGTGACAGATACCCGGCGTATCCCGACTTCGGTGTCCAGGTCACGCAAGCGAACCTCGGCGAAAGTATCAAACAGGCACTGATCCAGATCAGTACCGGACGGACGAACGCGTTGGGCAGCAAGGTGCTGAGCGCACTGAACCTCGTCGATGTTCAGAACAACATCGTCGACGACGGACCGTTCGCCACCCATCTGCTGTCTCAGGTCGAAGGTGGGGGTGGGCGAGCCGTCAACCGCAACGAGTTGTTCACCGAGCGAGACCCTGACGTCCTCTCGTGGGGGCCATGGCATCTCGAGATCGGCTGGTTCGTCGTCGCAGCCGCAGCGCTCACCCAACTCGGCAAGCTCGAGATCGGCTTCAGCGACGGACAGCTCGACGCACTCGGGTTGGACAAGCTCACCCGCCTCAGCCTCGATGATCTGCAAGCGGTCACCCATGTGGCACCGCCGAAAGAACTCCCGATCAACACCCTGAAAGAGGCTGTGAAACTGGTCGACGTCGCCCCCGGTGCGGTGACCGCAACCGGCGCGACCGAGGCTCTTGTGCAGTCGGTGGCGACGAACTGCGCCACGTACGCATATCGGATCGTTCGGGCGCGTAGCGCACTCGGTGACG
>JAQCBM010000210.1 GCA_027729865.1 Actinomycetota bacterium | reverse complement strand
CAGCCTGCTCCACTTGGTGCCGTTGAATCGCGGCGCGGTAGAAGCCGATCAATTCGTCCCCGATCTGAGTCCAGGTCCTATCGCGAATCATGGTGCGTGCCGCCGAACCCATAACGGCTCGGGCCGCGGGGCTGGCTGCCAATGCATCGACGCAGTTGCGCAACTGCCCGTCGTCTCCAGGTCGATAGAGCAATCCGACCTCGCCGTGGACGACGAGGTCGCGGGGGCCACCGATGTCGGGTGCGACAACCGGGAGTCCACACGCCATGCCTTCTTGGATCACTTGGCAGAACGTCTCTCGTTCGCCAGGTGCAACCAAGACGTCGAGAGAGGCCATAGCGGTGCCTAGATCGGATCCTCGAAGCATCCCGGTGAAGTGCGCATTGGGCAGTAGCCCTTGCAGCTCCGTGCGTTGAGGACCGTCGCCGATGACCACGAGTTGAATTCGCGGGTCGGCGTGCATCACTGTTAGCGCCTCGACACGCTTCTCGGGTGCGAGGCGTCCCACGTAGCCAACCAGGACCCGGTCGGGGGTGGGGGATAACCACTTCGTTCGCAAGTGTGGTGATCGGTGGCGAGGGTTGAATTGCTCGGCATCCACCCCTCTGCCCCACATGGCCAAGCGCTCGACGCCCAGTGCCTGCAAGTACTCCTTTGATGCCGATGACGGCACCAAGGTGAGGTCTGCATCGGCATGTATTCGCCGCAGGACCGCATCGGACAAGCCACCCATTCCTGTGAGGCGGTAGTGCCGAGCAAAACCGGATATGTCGGTCTGGAATACCGCGACGGTGGGAATGCCCTCCATCGTTGCTGCACGCAACGCCTGGTATCCCAGCACCAATGGAGAAGCCAGGTGCACGACGTCGGGTCTGATGCGACGCAAGATGTCGCGAATCGTGGAAGTCCACGCGTAGCCGACTTCTACTCCCATTCCTGGCACAGTGAAGGAGCGAACCGAGTGCACGCGAACGCCATCAGGTGTTTCGCGGGGGGAAGGTGATGGGGCGATGATCTCGACGTCGTGGCCTTGGCTCAAGAGGTGGCGTGATGCGCGGATAACTGAGCCGCTAACGCCGTTGACGCGCGGAAGAAATGACTCAGCAACGATTACAACCCGCACGGTTCTCAGCGTCGGCGTGCGAGATCCTGTTTTTGCGACTTCCGCATGACATGTCCTCGACTCATAGATGAACAGTCGGTGTCGGTGAATGTCGGAGCGCATCTCATGTCGTGACCGGCCTACTTTTTCGTCGTGAGCATCGCGGCGTTCTTTGACCTGGACAACACTGTCGTGCGCGGATCCTCGATGTTGCCCTTCGCCTGGCGACTAGTACGCACCGGTCGCGTGAGCACCAGTGAGATGTTCCGGTTCGCGTCGATGAATGCGCGCTTCGTAAAGACGAGAACCGAATCAGCATCGGGGCGCGATTACGTGATGCAGCGGGCTTTGGCGTTGGCGGCAGGGCAAAGCGTCACCGATGTACTGGGGCTGTGTGATGAGATCGTGCCCGACATCGTGCGACGGCGCCTCAACCCGGTAGTCGCGGCGGAGATCAGGCGTCACCAGCGTGAAGGTCACCAAACGTGGCTGGTGACGGCCAGTCCGAGTGAACTCGCCGAGCGCATTGCGCGAGAACTGGGGATGACCGGAGCGATGGGAACACAGGCCGAGAGGGTGGCGGGCGTGTACTCCGGTGAACTCGCCGGTCCCATCCTGCACGGTCAGCACAAGGCAGATGCCGTGTCTGCGCTCGCCGCTGTTGAGGGTTTGGACCTCGCGCGCTGTGCTGCCTTCTCGGACTCGATCAATGATCTGCCGCTGCTCGTATTAGTAGGACGCCCAACTGTGGTGAATGCGAATCGCAGGCTGCGCCAGATTGCGCTCCGCAACGGCTGGCAGGTCCTTGGCCTTGAGGGTCGCATCGCCGCACCTCGCGCTGTCGCACACGCCTAGGAACCTCTCGGTAGTCGCTGTTACGGTCCCCGTGTGGACCTTGCTTCGCTCTATCCGTGGCCCGAAGGTCCGTGGTTGCGCACGCAGATGGTGATGACGCTGGATGGTGCGACTATCGGACCGGATGGTCTGAGCGGGTCGATCTCGGGGGCGGCAGACAAGCGCGTGTTCATGGAAACGCGCCGCCTTGCCGACGTGGTGTTGGTGGGAGCCGGCACGATTCGAGCCGAGCGTTACACGCCCATGCGCGCGAAAGCCGAATGGCAGGAACAGCGATCATCTCTCGGGCTGGCTGTCGCTCCGCAGATCGTGGTGGTGAGTGGGCGTTTGGACTTGCCTTGGGAGGAGCCGATGTTCTCCGAATCGGCGCTGCCCGTTGTGGTTGCGACCACGTCAACCGTGGATCCAGATCGCTTGGCGCAGGTACGTCAGCACGCGGAAGTGGTGCAGTTGGGAGACGAATCGGTAGATATGCGCGCACTCGTGCAGCTACTGCATGAGCGCGGGCAGAAGCGAATCAATTGCGAAGGCGGCGAGGCCTTGCTGGATGTGATGGTCCGCAACGATCTCGTGGACGAGATGGATCTGACCATCGCACCTGTGTTGACGGGCTCGGGATATTTGCGCGACCCTGAACGCGAGATCCCTTCACCGTATCCGCGTTTTTCGTTGGCACATCAGTTCGTGGACGAGGGCTTCGTGTTCTGCCGATTTGTTCGGTAGTTAGGGTCGAAGCGTGCTCACTCTACTCGACCTGATGTGTCTCGCAGAGGACCATCAATCGGATCTCGATGCTCCGGTGGCCCCATTTCGAATCGCAGATCGGAACTTCGACACCGATCGCGAACCTGTGGTGATGGGGGTAGTGAATCTTTCACGCGATTCCACGTATCGAGAAAGTATTGCCCCAACATTCGACGACGCAGTGCGCCGAGCACTCATCATGCAGGCCCAGGGCGCGCACGTGGTGGACGTTGGAGCGGAATCTAGCCGAGCGGATGCTGCGCGAGCTGGAATTGATCAGCAGATCGAGCAACTCGTGCCGGTCATCGTCGCCCTCGTTGAGCACGGCGTGCCGGTATCCGTTGAGTCCTATGAACTCAATGTAGTCCGTGCCGCCCTCCAAGCTGGAGCCTCGGTGGTGAACCTCACCGGCACCAAGGACGAGGAAGCGATCTATCGGGTGGTTGCTGAGCACCAGGCATCGCTGGTTATGTGCTTCACACCGGGTCAGACGTGGCGCGATGACCTAGTGGTGCGCATCCACGCGGACCCGATTCCACCGCTGCTTGAGCATTTCGCACCGCGCATCGATCGCGCTTGCTCTCTGGGTGTGGAGAGTTTGGCCGTCGATCCGGGACTGGGCTTCTTCTACGGATCCACGATCGATCCGATCCGCAAGGCCCAGCACCAGGCACAGGTTCTGCTGCACTCATTCCGGTTGCGACCGTTGGGCACGCCGGTGTGCCAGATCATGCCTCACGCATTCGATGTGTTCCAGGAGGAATTCCGTACCGCCGAAGGGGTGTTCGCAGTGCTCGGCAAGCTTGGTGGCGTTGGAATCATGCGGGTTCACGAAGTGCCGCGAGTGGCGGCCACGCTACGAATGATGGATGTCGTTGGTACGCAATTACCCGAGGAGCGGTAGGCGCGGCCGTCGGTCACCACTTTTGGGTCGAAAGCCCTTCCGCGCGGGTGGTGATGTGGGCCAGGATGGGCTTATGCGCGCTGCGCGCCACGCCACCGAGGGAAGGGAGTTGCCCGATGCCTCCACGGGAGAACGGCCGAGAGAAGTCACGAGCAGAACGAGACGCAGCCAAGCACAAACCGCATCGAACCGAGGACCGCTTCTACAAGGCCAAGCACGATGCCCAGCATGCGTGTGAAGACCTACGCTCACGCATCAAGCGCTCCCACATTCGCGATGCGGTCCGCAAGGAACTTCTCGGTGCAGTTGCGCAGGCCGAATCCCTGATAAACGAGGTCACGCCCACGCGTTCTCACCCGGGTGCGCAATTACGCGAGCTCACCAACGAAGTTGGACACCTCCAGATTGCGGAGAACTGGCTTGCTGCCGCCGATCGCGTTCTTGACCGGCTGGGCCCCAACGGTCTGAAATCCCAACGCAGTGCAGTGGAAGAAGCCGTCGACACCGTGATGTGGCACGTACGTGCCGGGGAGTGGGACGGTCGGCTTACCGCAACGGTCACCCAATTGCAGAAGGTTGTCCAAGAAGCCGAGACACACGCCGCGAACTCCGCGCAACGAGCCGGGTGATCCACTGGCTC
>JAQCBM010000209.1 GCA_027729865.1 Actinomycetota bacterium | reverse complement strand
GGCGAGCGTGATCGAAACCGAAGGCCGGCCGACTTCCGCCCAATACGGCTCCAGCCGATACCGGTCGAAGGTTGTCGACCACTGATGGAATGACTCTCGTTGCCAAGCTTCGACGTCGCCCACTAGCCCGGCCAGCTTCTCCCTCGGCACCACCGGTGTTCCCACGGCACTTGCGCAGCGCAGCAAAAGTTCATCCCCAACGCGTAGCCCAAGAGATTCGGCCACCGCCCAGCAACTCTGAACCCTCCGGCGGAAAGCATCCGGCCGACCCTTGGGGTCGAGTCCCCGTAATTCAGATACGTCGATCGTTCCAGAGCGGCGGGCCACTTCCCAGCCGTACGGCGAGATGAGGTCCGGAATCGAATCACCAGCGTCAGCCCAACGCGAGATACGTGAAGGGTTCGGAAATCGCCCCACCCGACGCCGCACCCGTCGACTCCAGATGTTCGAGCAACGTTCAACGAACGTTCGCCATCGTGAGCCACGCCTCCTCATCGGCTCGACGGTACCGGACGCGATTGGGCCCGGGGCAGACGCCCCGGGCCCAATCCACGGTTCGATCAGACGAACCTATAGGTGTCGAAATCGACTCAGATCGATGTCGAAGCTGTGGTTGCTGTTGTCGTCGACGCCGCGATGTCCTGCGTGTCCATCGACAGGACCACGGATCCCTTGGCCGAAGCCGTGAAGGTGATCATGTGGGTCGTCGACTGAGCACCACCGGACAGCGGAACAGCGTTACCCGCACCGGCACCACCGTTTGTCACTGCTGTCACGACGCCATTGACCGTCAATGCCAGAGACGACAGAGCAGTCGGCTCCGAGTTGGCAAGGATCGCATAGCAGCTGTCGGTACCACCAGTGAGCTGGACCCCAGTCGTACTGGTGATAGCACCGCTGCCGGACCCAGCGCCGTTGGCGAAGGTCCACGTTCCGGCCAGACCGGCATTCTTGCTGGCGGTCACGACGTCGGCTGCCGTGTGGTAGCCGGTGTCAGCCACCACGTTGATCGTCTTGGCGTCACTGTTGACCGAAACTGCCGGGAGCAACAATCCACGCTGATTCGTGACCACCAATTTGTAGCCGTTTCCAGCAACACCACCAGCGGTTCCAGTCGCAACTGCCGTCACGTCGAGATCGGATTTCGATGCCGACGCTGCGGCCGTCGCCTCACACTGAGCAAGAACGAAGGTTGAGGTCGCTGGTGTCGAATCGGTAGCGGCTGTTCCCGAAACATCGACCAGTGCGGCATTCGGCGTCGAGGCAAGGTCGACAATGGCTGCCTTGGAGATCGTCACAACCGTTGTTGCCGACAATGTGGCCGGGGAGGCATCGACGATCTTCCAGACCTTTCCATCCGAGTCCATTTGACTGGCCGACACTGCACCTCCTGGGGTGTAGCCCGCTGTGATCGCCGAGGCCGTGACGGCAGAGCCGTCGATGGCCTCGCTTGCGGTCAGGAGGATGTGATCGAGGTTGCTTCCATCGGTCACGACCTTGATCGAGGCGCTCGGAGCCGTGGTGTCCTCCGCGACGGTGCAGGAGAATCCGCCAACCGAGCGGCCCCAAGCCGCCGAGATTCCTTCCGGAATACCAACGAAAGACACAACATCGTCACCCACTAAGGCGGACGACAGCGTGATCGTGTACTGCGAACGGGCAGCACCCGTCAGGACCTGGGTCTTCGCAGCAATCGAGCTGATAAAAGACGTGGTGGATTCCTTGACACCGTTCAGCGAGAAGAGAGCCTGCAGAGCTGCACCGAAGGTTGTCAAATCAGTACCTTCCGCAGTTGTCAAACGCTTGACGAAAGTCACTGTCAGCGTGTCACTTCCGTCGACACAACCCGACACCGAGCTCACCACGTTGGTGGACTGTGTCGTTGCGATGAACGTCGTCTTCACCGACTCGGCGACGGCACTCTTCCCACCGATGACCTTGAGGTTCGACGGGAGGTTTGCGGCAGCCAATGCTCCAGCAAGAACGGTTCCCGAGGCACCGAGAGTGCTTCCAACGAGCAGTGTATGTGTGTTGTTCAATGCTGCCCACGACGAGGAAGCAAGGGCATCCCACGGGCTCAAGCCCGACACGAGGGCAACATCGGTTCCAACGAATGCAGCTGCGTTTCCTTCGCCACCGAGAGCGGCGATGTTCAGCATGTACAGGTTGAGAAGCAACGACGTCTGGTAGCGGTCGACGCCACCACGGCGATCGATGTCGGCCGGAGCCACACCCTCACCAACCAGGTATTCCTCGACCGATGTCGGCATCACAGCCGGACCTCCGACGATGAGGAACTTGGCGCTCGATCCGGGAAGACCGAGGTAGGCGGTAATCGCCGCCTTGGCCTCGTCGTTCAGGCCACCGTTACCGGTGAGCACGATCGGCCAACCATTCTCAGCCGACAGAGCAGCGGCCGAGAGAGCATCCGCCCAGCCAGCGCCGTTGGCGAGGATGAGACGAGCCGAGGCGCTCTGAACGCCGATCGTCTGCGACAAAGCAGCGGCAGTGGAGTAACGGTTGTCACCTGCGATGCGGACCGAGGTGGCCGGAGTTGCGTCACCAGCGTTCACGATCGCCAGAGCCGACGAAACGACATCATCGCTCACGGCTGAGGTTCCGCCGACCACATAAAACTTGAAGTTGGTGACGCCCTGAATGTTGGTCCGAGCATCGGACAAGTAGTCGGACACCGACTCGGGAAGGCTCGCGGACTTGACCAGCAGAACCGGCATGTCGTCCTTGGCCAGAGCAGCGGCAGCGAGTGCGTCGTACGGGCTTTCGCCCGACACGAGAATCACGCCCGCCGACGGGTTGACACCAAAGGCGTCCCGGGCGACTTCGACAGCCGTTTCGTAACGGTCATCGCCCGCAAGGCGGTTGGTGGTCGGCGACGACGGGGTCTTGGCAGACACCGAGCCGCCCGAAATCGCAAGCCCACCAAGGGCCAACGCTCCGGCCAGAAGGCCGGATGCGAGGCGCTTAGTTACTCGCTTCCTATGGGTGATCAAGAGTTTCCTCCTCGATAGTTGGAATGAATGTCGGCTTGCGTGGGCCGGGGTTGCTTTTCACGCCCGCGACACGTACCGCTAACCGTCGAAGAGTGTAACTAAACAGTGTTGCTATCTGTGACGATTTCTAGTATAAAAATCAGTGTTCACGCCCGGCGACCGCCGTGCCTCACTCCTGGAACCAGGGCGAGGCACGGCGGTACCGCTACCAACAGCGTTGAACAGGGGTTTTAGGCGTTTGCCCGGAAGTTGTGAGTGCTTCTCGGCTGGGTGAGCCGATCTACGATGATGCCATGAGGGTCCTCGTAACCGGTGGGGCCGGCTTCATCGGCACCAATCTGACCCGCCACCTGCTGGAGCTTTCCGAAGTCGACGAGGTGCGAATTCTCGACGATCTGTCCACCGGGTTCAGGTCGAACCTCGACCTGGTTCGCGAGGCTCGCTTCTTTGAAGGGTCGATCCTCGACTTCGATCTACTCGGCAAAGCCGTGGACGGGGTCGACTCCATCGTGCATCTGGCCGCCCGGCCATCGGTCCCCCGTTCGATCGCAGAACCACGAGCCGCCCACGAAGTGAACTCCACCGGCACTCTGAACGTTCTGGAGGTAGCCCGTGCCGCCGGCAACATCCATACCATCGTGGCTTCGTCATCGTCGGTGTACGGAGCCAACCCGACACTCCCCAAACACGAGGATCTGGCCACTCGACCAGTGAGCCCTTACGCCGCAAGCAAACTCGCCACCGAGTCGTACACCCTCGCCTGGCAACACTCGTATGGGTTACCAACTCTCGCATTCCGTTTCTTCAACGTCTACGGCCCGCTTCAAGCGGCTGGGCATGCCTACGCGGCGGCGATACCCACTTTCATCGACGCCGCAATCAATAACCGACTCATTCCCCTACATGGCGACGGCACACAGAGCCGCGACTTCACGTATGTGGGGACGGTTGCTGCAGTGATCACCCGGTGCGTGATCGAGCGAATCACGTCTCCGACCCCCGTCAACCTCGCATTCGGATCCAACATCACCCTCAACGAAGTCATCGAAGGAATTGGTCGTGAACTGAACCAATCGGTCGATGTCGAGTATCTCCCCAGCCGCCCGGGCGATGTGAAGCACTCCCAAGCTGCGAACGCCGAGTTGGCACGGCTCTTACCCCACCTTCAGCCGGTCTCGTTCGACGACGGTCTGCGAGCCACCGTCGACTGGTTCCGCAAGCTCTGACCCTCAGTCACCCGAG
>JAQCBM010000208.1 GCA_027729865.1 Actinomycetota bacterium | reverse complement strand
GATGCGATCCGACTTCACGCCGTCTGCGCTCACGAAATACACGTAGACCTTCTTCCCGGTTCGACGCTGCCAGATGAACGTGCCGGAGTCGTCGACCGAAATTGACGCCACACCCTGACTGTAGGCAGATTGACCGGCAAGTTTGACCCACGGCCGCACAACATCACCGTCAACCAAACCCACGGAAGAGCCGGTAACGATGACGCCTTGTTTTCCCCGAACTTCGCCGCGCTGTCCGGAGATGGTGATTGTCGGCACAACAGGTTCGACGGGCGTTACCTCAGGACTTGCCGATGACCAAGCTCCCCATCCGGCAGCGTTAAGCGCCCTGACGGCAAACGTGTACGGCATGTCGTTTGTCAATCCGGTGATCTGACAACTGAGTGCTGGGGCCTGGACTAAACAACTCTTGCCACCGGGGGTTGCCGAGATCTCAAAATTGGTCACCGGGAATGAACCAGACCATTCCGGGGCAGACCAGGTCACGTTGGCCGAGCCATCACCGATCTCGACCGCGACCGCGGTTGGTGCTCCCGGTGGATAGGCAACCGGGGCGGGGGGAACAACAACCGGTGCCGGTGCCGCTGCCGGTGCAAGTCTAAACAGCGGAGCAGAGTATCCGAATGGGTTGAGGGCGGCGATCGCTCCCGGCTCGCCATCACCGCAGGTGCCGCTGGAGAAAGTCGTTCCTACGGGCGTGTTATCGCGAGTACCCACGAAACTACTGACCGCCTCAGCTGTTGTGGCATCGAAGACTGCTGTCAGATAGTCCTCCGGCATGCACACGAAGTAGAAGCCGTCAGCACTTCGTGGATTGCCGTTGAAGTCATAGGACGGGCCTGCCACAGCAAACTGGAACGAAACTCCCGACATTGTCTCTGGACCGAAGGCGAAACTCTGACCATTTGTCGAGACGAGTCCGCCGGCGAGATTGGATTCTCCCCCAGCCACGCTCAGGTGCATTCTTGCTGGTACGTGCGAGAAGACCATGTAGTCGCTTGTCACGGCTCCGGTCATACCCTCGCCGCACTTATCCTGCTGCGTCGCTCCACCAACAATGTCGACTTCACATTGAGGCCACCAGGTATCGCGCGAGATCGCATCGGATGTGGTGCGAGCTTGGCCGATCATGGTGGTCACGACTCGACCACCCGTCGTCTTGATGTCCCACCTATTCGTGTTCGACGTATCATCTGTCGTCGCCGGGTCCACAAGAATTGGGGTGTCGGCGACCGCGTTGGTGAAGTCCACTTCACCGGGATCGGTACCAAAGGGGAGTCCTCCACCGAAATAGGGATCCCCATCCGTAGGCCAACTAATGGCCAACTTAGCGATTGAGTTTGCCGGTACCGAGTAGCCACTGGTGCCAATCGGCTGTGTCGGAGCCAGATCAACATACGCCGACAGATCGTCTGCATCGCCGGTCAAAGTCATTTTGACCGCATAACCAGAATCCTGTCGGGTCGTTCCATCTGCTGCAGCAAAGACACCCGAGATGGATTCAACACACGCTTCATCAGTTGCTTGTGGTGAATTACACGGTGGCAGAACGAAATTCACGTCGCCGGAGGGACCAGGTGTACTCCAATAGGGTTCACTAGACAGCCAAGTCTCAATGGCTACGTCGTCGGTCGTGTCATCGACTCCATTGTCACCAACATCAACCACAAGTCCCAACGCCAGGAAAATTGACGTGGAGTCATCTGATGCTCCGTTCATGGGCACGTAAGCGTCGAAACTCACCGTCCCTGAGGAGGTGGACTTGAACACTCCCGCTGTGGATCGCGTATAGTCACCGGTCCCCAGCACCAACACACCCGAATCATCTCCATTGACGAACAGCGTCGAGCCGTCACACAGGGTGGGCAGGTTTGCCGTTGCGGTGATTCGCTGATTGGCGATGGCAACTCCGTTACCGTCAACGATCGGGGTTGGCGAATTCTCGTCGAAGTGCGGGAAGGTTTTGACGACCTCCCCGGATCCGACAGCGGGATCGTAGAATGCCCAGACCTTCGTGTTGCTCGCTGGCAAGCCAGAGAGAGTCACCTGAGCTCGTTGATAGAACTCAGAAGAGCCCCCGCCAGCGCAGGAATTTTCGATCACTCCGCCCTGAGCCGGCAGGTACGCCAAAGCGTTGCCGCTCGCGCCATCGGGCCTTGCGGTGTACATCGCGGACAATTCATTGATTCCTGAATCATCAAAATTTCCACCACCGAACGCCCTGCTGAGAGAGTCACCCGCGCTGTTCTTGGCATCATTGGCGATTCCGACGGTCACGCCGTCGACGGTCACGGTCACCGTGGAAGACTTACCGGGCGGGTCGGATGCGAAGGCGGCCTGCGCCACGGGGGCGGCTGCTAGCGCCGCACAAACGAGGCTCACAGAGGTCAATAATGCTAAGTTAACTTGACGCATAGGCATGGCAGGACGGTAGCAAGGGGTTGCAATTTTGTAAAGTCAAAATAACACTAGATGGGTTAGCATCACATTTTTTCGATCCCACGGTCGGTATTCCCTCACAACCGTGCGTTCGGTCACCCCACAGACAACGGCAGGAATTGGAGACCTCCAGTGGACAGCGTCATTCCACGTATTCGACTCGGCCTGGTAGAGGACAACGGACTGCTACGCCATGCACTCGGCCAGGCCCTTGACCGAGATGGCTTCGACGTCTGCTTCTTATCTCCGACTGCTCGCGACAGCCTCGAACGCATCGGCACCGTTGAGATTGACGTCCTGGTGGCCGACCTGCACCTAGGTGACGGGCTGACCGGTTTTGACGTCGCCCTTGCAT
Organism: Actinomycetota bacterium; assembly: GCA_027729865.1. GTDB lineage: Bacteria > Actinomycetota > Actinomycetes > S36-B12 > S36-B12 > S36-B12. Next base: position 1,461 of record JAQCBM010000208.1, on the reverse strand, counting down.
GGCAAGAGGTAACACCTGATCTTGGCATCGTCTACCTCACCAGTTATGAGGATCCGCGAATCGTGGTCGGCGGCGCATGGCCGAGGGTTGCCAAAAACTCTGTGTATCTCCTCAAGTCAAGCGTCATCGAAGGAACCGAGTTGGCAGCGGCGATCACGCGAGTGGCTGCTCACGAAGGAGACGACTCGATAGAGCTAGCGGGCCCACTCGCCAATCTCACCGACAAACAAATGGTAACCCTGGCTCTGCTAGCTGCAGGACATTCCAATTCAGAGATTGCGAAAATACGGGGCATCTCGGAGGCTTCCGTCGCAATTTCCATCAACCGACTATCGAAAGTCTTAGAAATTCCTTCGCATCTCACGCGAAACCAACGAGTTCACCTGGCCAGGATCTACCTGGACCGTGCCGGCGAGAACTATGCCTAAGTTCGGAGAATATCTCTCGGCTATCGGCGGACCTAGCCTCCTGGTTAGACATCAGTTCCTGCTCTTCGGAATTCCGACTGTCATCGTGATCAGTTTGGTCTTCACGCCTGCACCAGCACTATCGACTATCGGCCCCCGATTACTCGTTGGGTTCCTCCTGCTCGCGGTGGTCTGGGTGCTCGCCGAAGCAGCGAAAGTCACGGTCTTCCGAGCCAGACACCAAACACCCGTCCACGCCATGTTTGTCTTCATCTTTGGCGCTGCGATGGGCGTCGTCGTGCTCCTTGTCGGGCACGTCGCCGAACGATTGCTTGGGGCGGTGCCTGCCAGTCTCACTCCCCTGACCCTTCTCACCGCAATGCTTCTCGGCGGTGTTGCCATTGTTGCCATGTCACTGATCGAAATCGCTCGCAACAACTACCGCACGCGGCAAAGTCTCCAACTGGAAGCAGAACAATCGGCCACCACTCCTACGCAACTGATAGTTGGCATATCGGCCGTCTTTGATGAACTATCAGCCACGGTCAGCGATCAATTGGCCAAGAGCACCGGCAACCTGGCCGCATTCGAAGCCAGCGACAAAGCCATCGCTGAATGCATAACGCCACTCATGGCCCGCGGATTCACCCGTCGTTCATGGGCTGACAGGTACTTGATCCTCCGCGGTGCCACGCGAGACGCAGTAGTGCTCCGCCCATTCGAATTACCTTTCGTGGCAGCCGCGTTGTACTTCATTGGATTGATCGGTTCGAATCTCTTTCTGGCTCCCGACCGCATAGCAGCAGTCATACCGGCAGCAATTATTGACTTCATCATCCTTGCTGCTGGATTGCGAATTGCGCACAACTTTTTCCAAAAGAGCCTGTTGATGCGAGGGTGGCTGGCTATCGCCAGTTACCTCGGCGTTCTCACTACGCTGAGCGTTTTAGTCGTGCTCGTTAATCAATACCTGCTTCTAGGTGGCCCGACTCTCTTGACCCTGGCCATCTCAATTCCGCAAAACCTTGTGCCTCTCATGCTGTTCACCCTGGTA
>JAQCBM010000207.1 GCA_027729865.1 Actinomycetota bacterium | reverse complement strand
CCCAGCATTGCGGGCGATCCGTCGTTGAACGAGGTCATGGAGCAGATTCCCGAATCGCTACGTCCGCTGCTCGGGCCAGAGGACATCACTAGCCCGGTCGGCTATCTGGCGAGTCAGTTGTATCTGTCTTTACTGCCGGCGTTGCTTCTCGTTTTCGCGATTGGTCGCGGTGTAACGGCGTTGGCAGGAGAGGAAGAAGACCACACGCTCGATCTCCTGCTAGCTCAACCGATTAGCCGCGCCTCCCTGTACCTCCAGAAGTTCATCGGCATCGCTATTGGTATCGCTCTTCTGTCGCTGGCGTCGTGGCTCCCCACTGCACTTCTGGCTGGACCCACGGGATTGGACGTACCGACCGCATCCCTCGCATCGGCAACGCTGCAGTTGTTTGCCTTGGCATTTTTCTTCGGCGCGCTTGCGATGGCTGTCTCGAGTGCATTCGGTCGTAAGGGCCTGGGCGTCGCCATCGCAGCGGGTGTGGCCTTCGTGACCTTCCTCCTGGATGGATTGGGTCAAAGCATCAGCTGGCTTTCGGATGTTCGGCCGCTCATGCCCTGGCGCTGGTACGACGTCACCACGGCGTTGGTCGATGGATTCGTCTGGTCATCGTTCCTCGTGCTGGTGGCAGCGGCCTTGATCACAGCGGCGATTGGGTTCTGGGTCTTCAACCGGCGTAATCTTCGGGCGTGAGTTCTTCCCAACGCCCGGATCGCCCTTTTGAGCGACATGAAGTGCTGCTGAAGCAGCGCACCTTGTTCTATCGCCACGCTCCGGGTGAAGGCGCTGACGCTCCACGCGCAGTTTTCTTGCATGGATTGGGTGGTTCGGCCCTGAACTGGACTGACTTCATGGGTCGCATGAGTCGGCGACTGCTACGCGCTGGACCTGCACGGCTTCGGAGCATCTCCACCGCCGCGTGATGGTGATATGTCACCGCAAGGCCACGCGCGTGCAGTGGCGGATTTCATCGTCGAACGAGATCTCGGTCCCGTACACATTTTCGGTAATTCGATGGGGGGTGCGGTCGCGCTTCAACTTGCGGCACGGCGCCCGGACCTCGCGCGGAGTCTGACCCTTATTTCGCCAGCACTGCCCAGCGTTTTGTACGCGACCAAGGGCAACGTGCACCTGCCGGTCATCTCGATACCTGGTGTGGGCGAGCGACTTGTCCCCAAGTTCGTGGAGACGACCAGCCCGGAACAGCGCGTGCAAGCGACCATCGACGGCTGCTTCGCGGACCCGACCCGGATGCCCGAGGATCGTTTTGCCGAAGCCATCGATGAGGTTCGGATGCGCGATTCCCGTCCTTATGCGCACGACGCGTTTCTGCAATCCCTGCGCGGTCTGCTACGGACATACCTTGACGTGGGTCCCAACCGGCCGTGGAAGCTTGCGCAACGCGTGAACGCACCCACGTTGCTGGTGTACGGGCGCAAGGATCCGCTCGTAGACCCCCGATCAGCGCATCGCGCCACGAAGTACTTCCCGAACGCACACGTGGTGGTACTTCCCGACAGTGGGCATGTGGCTCAGATGGAACACCCGGAATTCGTCGAAGCCGCGTGGGATCGGTTCATCGGAAGTTCGCTCTCCGTAGCTTCGTCGTAGTTATCCACAGGCGGAAATCACGTCTTCCGCCACGCGCGCAATCCCTCGTACCGTCGATTCGGCTCGTGGAACACCACAGCCGATGGCGACGAAAGGGGTCTGCGGTGCAGAACGTTGCTCTGTGGTGCGATCAGGTGGCGCAGCGGGTGCGTGACGAGGTTCGGGCATTGCGGCTCGATCCCATGCACGACGGTGCCCAGGTGCAATCGCTCATCGAGCGACTCAGCGCCGAGGTAGTCATCGGCTCCGCTGGTCACGAGGAGTGGGAAGCGTCCGTCGCATCCGACGTGGCTGCGGTGAGCCAGGCCGTGCAGCACAGCATCTGCGGATTCGGTCCACTTCAACCGTTCTTCGATGACGATTCCGTCGAAGAGATCTGGATCAATGACCCCGGACGTGTGTTCGTTGCTCGATCCGGAATGAGTGAACTCACCCCGGTAGTGCTCACCGCTCCGCAAGTGCGTGATGTGGTGGAGCGAATGCTCCGGTGGTCGGGGCGCCGGCTCGATCTTTCTCAGCCCTTCGTTGATGCGACGCTACCCGACGGCAGCCGACTTCATGTGGTGATTCCCGATGTCACGCGTGAGCACTGGGCGGTGAACATCCGACGTTTCGTCATTCGCCCGCGCAGCGTCCACGACCTCGCTCGCCTGGGCACCTTGTCCGACCATGCAGCACGCTTCTTGGAGGCCTCGGTCATCAGCGGAAGCAACATCGTTGTAGCGGGAGGCACGCAAGCTGGAAAAACTACCTTGCTAAACGCGTTGCTGGGATCGGTGCCAGCGCGCGAGCGGATCATCAGTTGCGAGGAAGTCTTCGAAGTTCGTTGCGATCATCCGGACTGGGTTGCCATGCAAACCCGCGATGCGAGTTTGGAGGGAACTGGGGAGATACCGCTACGACGCCTGGTACGTGAAGCGTTGCGGATGCGCCCCACGCGACTGATCGTGGGCGAGGTCCGCCAGGCTGAATCGCTCGACCTGCTCGTGGCAATGAATTCAGGCATGCCGTCCATGTCCACCCTGCACGCCAACAGTGCTCGCGAGGCCGTCACGAAACTGTGCACCCTTCCCCTGTTGGCGGGACAGAACATCCCGGGGGATTTCGTTGTTCCCACGGTTGCTTCGAGTGTTGATCTAGTGGTGCACACCGCAACCGATCAATACGGCAATCGGCGCGTTCGCGAGATCGCCGCCCTGACCGGCAGAGTCGAATCAGGGACCGTTGAAATTGCATCGATATTTGCCGATCACGGGTCTGGACTCGAGCGCGGTCAGGGCTTCCCTGTGCGCGTTGAGAATTACCGCCGACACGGCTTTGATGTCGCCGAAATCCTGAGTGGCGATCGCGCCCTGATTCAGGCGGCTGCCTGATGGGTGCGGTCATCGGTTTGGGATTCGGTCTTGGACTACTGCTGTTGCTGTCGCCGTTACTTGGCAGATCTAGTTCGAAGCGCTCACGGCCTGCTCGAATCGGTCGCATCGACTCACTCATCCATGCTGCGGGTATTCCGCGGCTCACCCGCGCTGGACTGGTGGGCGCGAGTGCTGGGTCTGCGGTGGTTGTCGCAGCCGCGGTACTCATCATCACCGCGGTGCCGATGGTGGCGGTCCTCGCGGGGATTGCGTCAGCGAGTGTTCCCATGGTGCTCTTGCGGCGGCGTATTGCCCAGCAAAGCAAGGCACGTCAACAGGCCTGGCCGGATGCAGTCGATCAGCTCGCCTCTGCGGTGCGTGCCGGGCTGGCACTGCCGGAAGCGGTTGCCGATCTGTCTCGGCGAGGCCCAGCATCGCTGCGGATGTCATTCTCGGAGTTCGATGCTGAGTACCGCGCCACCGGCTCATTCACTCGCGCTTTGGACTCGCTGCAGGATGCATTGGCCGATCCGGTTGCTGATCGAGTCTGCGCTTCACTGCGCATCGCACGTGACGTCGGTGGCAGCGATCTTGGTCATGTTCTACGAACCCTGAGCGCGCTCCTTCGTGAGGATCTTCGAACCCGCGGTGAGATCACGGCGCGGCAGTCGTGGACGGTCAATGCCGCACGGATTTCCGTTGCCGCACCTTGGTTGACGCTTGCGCTGTTGTCCACGCGACCGGAAGCTGTCGCCGCATTCACCACATTGACAGGAACGCTGATACTTCTCGGAGCCGCGGGAGTGTCCGTCTTGGCGTATCGTCTGATGCGCATTCTGGGTCGCCTCCCGATCCCTGAACGAGTGATCGCATGAATGCATCCGTCATGGGCGCGTTCGTTGGCCTACTCGCTGCAACCGGTGTGTTGATGGTTGTCGGTCGTTGGCGCGCTGCCGCTCCACCCGACCTGGCGATGCGCGTGGGTTTGTATCGCGGAACTCGTGCGTTGGCCGAACGTGATGCCGGACCAATCAGCACGTACCTCGCTTTGCTGAAACCACGGATGATCGGTGTCTCGAGTGCGGCCGCGGAGCGCCTGGCAGGCGCTGGTCGGGTGGGAGGTATCCCCCAACTTCGAATGGATCAGTTGGTGTGGGGTGGTGTTGGACTCGGCCTCGGTGTACTTCTGGCCTTGTGGACCATCATCCGCGGCGCCACACCGGCGGCACTTGTGCTGTTGCCATCGATCGGTGCGGTCATCGGATTGCTTCTCCTGGATAGGCGGATCGCAGCTCAGGCCAAGCGAAGGCGAGGACGAATCGAGCA
>JAQCBM010000206.1 GCA_027729865.1 Actinomycetota bacterium | reverse complement strand
CCGGTAATGAACGACGCACCATCGGAGCACAGGTAGCAGATGGCGTCGGCGATCTCCTCCGGCTCGGCCATGCGCCTGATCGAATGGAATTCACCGGCGAAGTTGTCTGCGCGCTCGCGAGTGCCGTAACGACGTTCGATGTTGCGGCTCCAGGTCCAACCAGGGGAAACGCTGTTGATGCGAATCCCTAGCGGTGCGAGCGCCTGGGACATGTTGCGATTGAGTCCCAACAGTGCCGCCTTGGTAACGGGGTAGACGATGCGATTCGGTTGCGATGCCTTGCCGGACACCGACGTCACCAAGACCGCCGCGCCACCGCCGCGTTGCTGCATCAGCGGAACCGCCTTCTCGATGAACATCGCCGCAGAGGCGACGTTGACGTCTAGCGACGACCGCCAGTCCTCGCGGGTGGTGTCGAGATGTCCACACGCGAAGGTGGTGTGTGCGCTCACCACGAAGTCCACGCCACCGAAGTCCGTCTTCCCTGTCTGGAGCAGGGCGTCCAGATCGCTATCGGACGTGACATCGGTTCGAACGAACCGCCCGGCACCACCGAGGGAGGTCACGAGTTGCTCGGCGAATTCGTCTTGCAGATCGCCGAGAACCACGTGGCCACCGTTGTCGACAAATTGCCGAGCGAGCGCCTCGACGATTAACGAGGCGCCGCCCGTAGCGACCAGCACTTTGCCGGCGAACTCCGGATAGCGCGCCATGCTCAGATCCCGATGCGCTGATGCTTCGACTCTGCCTCGTAGACGGCGCGAGCGGCGCGAACCTCGGCGCGGTTGCTCACCTCGGGCACGCCGACCTCCCACCATGTGCCGCCCCCGACCCACTCGTACTGCGCAACATCTATGACGATCACATAGGTGCGGTCTGCAGCCTTGGCCCGCGCGTATGCGGCTGGTACGTCATCCAAGGACTCGACCTTCTCGGCAATCGCGCCCATCGAGGCGGCGTGCGCGACGAAGTCCACCTTGACAAGCTCCGTGTGTTTCGTGGTGCGCAGCAAGTTGTTGAACTCCTCGCCACCTTGATTCACCTGAAGGCGATTGATGACGGCGAATCCCTCGTTATCGCACACAATGTAGATCACCTTGTTGCCGGTGAGCACGCTGGCGTAGATGTCGCTGTTCATCATTAGGTAGGAGCCGTCGCCCGCCCAGGAGACAACATCTCGATCCGGAAGCGCCATCTTGGCGCCCACAGCTCCTGCGATTTCATAACCCATGCACGAGAAGCCGAATTCGCAATCGAAGGTGTTCGGTTCCTTAGTGCGCCAACCGGCGAACAACTCTCCCGGCAGGCCGCCGGCGGCGGACATGACGTAGTCGCGGGGATCAGAAACCTGGTGCACACGCTGGATTACCTGGTTGTAAGACGGCGGATCGCTCACCGCGCGTCCAAGGTCATCGAGGTGCTCGTTCCACTTCGCCTTTTCCGCCTGAGCGCGCGCCAACCAGTCCGCGGGCGCCGCGTAATTCCTCAACGCTTCATCGATTTGCCGGATGGAAACATCGGCGTCCGCAACAACCGAGGTGGCACTTTGCTTCACCGCATCCCAGCGAGCTGCGTTGATTGACACGATGCGCAGGTTCGGTTCCTTAAACAGCGCCCACGAACCGGTAGTGAAGTCCTGGAGTTTGGTGCCTACCGCGATGACGACGTCGGCGTCTTCTGCGATCACGTTGGAACAGGCATCGCCGGCGATACCCAGCGAACCGGCGTAGTTCGGGTTGTCGTCTGCGAAAGCGCCCTTGCCTGCGAACGTCTCGACTACCGGGATGTTGCGCTTGGCCGCAAACTCACCGAGGGACTCAAGTGCGCCGGAGTACAGAACCCCGCCACCGGAGATGATCATCGGCTTCTTGGCGCTAGCGATCACAGCAGCAGCCTCGGCGATCTCTCGCGGATCGGCCTGTGGGCGGCGGATGTAGTGGATCTTCTCCTCGAAGAACTTCGCGGGGTAGTCGTATGCCTCGGCTTGAACGTCCTGGGGGAGTGCGATGAATGCCGGTCCGCAGGTGGCTGGATCGAGCATCACCGCCAGGGCCTGCGGGAGCGACTTCACCAATTGCGAGGGCTTGACAATGCGGTCCCAGAAGCGAGTGACCGGCTTGAACGTGTCTGCCGCCGTAATGGTCGGATCACCGAATTGCTCCACCTGCTGCAACACCGGATCGACGATGCGGTGCGCGAAGGTGTCACCGCTGAGCAGAAGTACCGGCAACCGGTTCGTGATGGCGACACCCGCAGCAGTCACCATGTTCGTGCTGCCTGGACCGATCGAGGATGTGGCGACCATGATCTGCTTGCGCCGCGCGGCCTTGGCATAGGCGATAGCGGACAGCGCCATGGACTGCTCGTTGTGTCCGCGCCAGGTGGGGAAGGTGTCCTTGACCTCCGCCAGCGCCTCCGCCAGCGCTGTCACGTTCCCGTGGCCGAAAATGCCGAAAGCACCCGGGAACAGCGGGACGATCTGCCCGTCGATCTCGGTCTTTTGGGCCGTCAGCCAGCGAACGAGTGCTTGGGCCATGGTCAGGCGGATGGTCTCCACAGGTCCTCCTCCGTGGGGCTCGCTGACGTGCGTAACGAACCCGGTCCATCATCGTGTCGAAATAGCCGGACGCGTGTGCCATGCTTCGCGTTGGCACGTTCCAACATAGGGGTTCATGGGGGTTTTTGACCAGACCCCCTGCCTTCGAACGGAGATTTCCCATGAGCGACATGCTGAGCCGCGTAGCCGGTGCACCCATCACCTGGGGAGTGGATGGGTCGGTGGGCTGGGGCTACACGATGGATCCGAAGCGAGTCATGTCCGAGATGCGCGAGGTGGGGCTGGGCGCCACAGAACTCGGTCCCGACGGCTTCCTGCCGAGCGATCCTGACGAGCTGAAGGACTTCGTGGCGGGTTACGAGTTGTCGATGGTGGGTGGCTTCGTCCCAGCGATCTTGTATCAAGACCAGGACATCGAGGCCCAGCTCGAATACGTGGGGCGTGCCAGCGATCAGTTGGCAGCTGCGGGAGCGTCCAATGTGGTCCTCGGTCCGCGTTCGCACTTTGACGGTTACGACACCGAGATCGACATGTCGGACGACGAATGGGAAGTATTCCTACGGAATCTGCGTCGCTTCCAGGACACCACCGAGGCTCGCGGACTGACCACTGCGTTGCACCCGCACTGGGGGATGGCGATTTCTCGCAAGAACCAGGTGGATCGACTCCTCAACTCATGCGATGTAGGCATGTGCGTGGATACCGGGCACCTTTTCCTCTCCGGCGTTGATCCGCTGGACGTCGTTAAGGACGCCGGGGATCGTGTGCTTCACGTGCATATCAAGGACCTCACGAGTGACATGGCAGAAAAGGTGCGCACCGGGCAGGTGCCTTTCCGTCAGGCCACGATCAAAGGCATGTTCGTCCCGGCCGGATCCGGCGATGTCGATCTGGCAGGAGTGATCAAGTATCTCGAGGGCCGCGGCTACCAGGGTTGGTACGTCCTCGAGCAGGACTGTTCGCTCACCGGTGATCCCGAACCTGGACGTGGACCCATCGAGGATGCGCGGGCGAGCGTTGAATTCTTGAAAAAGGTCGCCGCCGAACTGTGAGCCCTCAAGTCCACATCATCGGGACGCACCGAGCCAAACTCGGTGAGTCCCCGGTGTGGTCCGGACGCGACTCGACCCTGTACTGGGTCGATGTGGATGGAATGACGATTCAGGCTTTGCGCTGGGGCGAGGACGAGCCGCAGACGTGGTCGATGCCCGGGCGACCATCCTGTATCGCCGTAACCTCCAATGTGGATCGATTCGTTGTGGGCATGGGTGCCGGATTGATCGAGTTCAACGCGGCGTCGGCTGAATGGAACGAGTTGGTGGCACTGGAGACGACCGAGGGCGTCCGGATGAACGATGGTCGCCCCGATGCGGCCGGGCGTATGTGGATCGGTTCGATGGACGAGCGCGAAGCGCACGACACTGGTTTTCCGGCCGGGCATCTATTCCGGGTCGATCAAAACGGACGGGTGGATGCCATGGTCGATGGGGTCGCCACGTCCAACGGTTTGGCTTTCGCCCCGGATCAACGCACCATGTACTGGACAGATACGCAGGCGCAAGTGATTTGGGCGTTTGATTACGACGTCCACACCGGTGCGGCGTTCAATCGACGCGTCTTCTTTGACGCCACGGACCTTCCCGGCAAGCCGGATGGTGCATGCGTTGATGCTGACGGTTGCTACTGGCTGGCCTGCGTGTACGGCTGGTCGGTTGTGCGGATCACTCCCGACGGCCACCTGGAACGAACCATTGAGTTGCCAGTGGAGAAGCCGTCGATGCCCG
>JAQCBM010000205.1 GCA_027729865.1 Actinomycetota bacterium | reverse complement strand
ACGTCGATCAGCGCACCGTGATCGCAGTTCTCACGCACGACCCGAAGTTCGACGTTCCAGCGTTGAAGGTCGCGCTTGCCAGCAAGGCCGGATATGTCGGAGCTATGGGGTCGCGGCGGACCCATGAGAGCCGACTCGAGCGGTTGCGCGAGGCCGGGGTGAGCGAGGAGGAGCTCAAGCGCCTGCACTCACCCATCGGTTTGGATCTTGGCGCGCGAACACCCGAGGAAACCGCCGTTTCGATCGCTGCCGAGATCGTGCAGTCACGCTGGGGTGGCACTGGAAGGCACTTGACCGACACCGACGGCCCCATTCACCCAGGAGCGCCACGATGACCAACACGCCATCTTTTGCCGGGGTTGTTCTCGCGGCCGGCGAGGGAAAGCGCTTCGGTGGTCCGAAAGCGCCATTCGAATACGAGGGCGAGCGGTTGGTGGACCGCGCCGTGCGGGTGCTGCGTGAAGCCGGGTGCGATCCGGTGTTCGTGATCTTGGGTGCCTGGGAAGGTCAGGTCGAGGGCGCTCTGGTGATTGTCAACCACGGCTGGGAAGAGGGCATGGGCTCTTCTGTGCGGATCGCGTTGAAGTGGGTCAACGCGACAACCGAAGCCGACTACGCCCTGATCACGCTAGTTGATCTTCCGGGCCTGACGAGTGAGGCCGTGACGCGGGTTATCGAAGCCCCCGCAGGGATCGCCGTCGCCACCTTCGACGGCCAGCAAGGACACCCAGTTCGGATTCCTCGCACACATTTCCGAGAGCTAATCGACACCGTAGCGGGCGATGAAGGTGCCCGAAGCTTCTTGGCGGAGCACGACGATGTGCAACGGGTAGAGGTCGCTGATCTTGCCGATGGGGCCGACCTTGACCTAAGCCCAACCAACTAGTCCGCCGGAGTACCTTGTCCGTCTTATGGGCAGGCAACCTCGGTGAGCAAGCAAGGAAGACTCTCACTCTCGTCGCTTCGCGTCCCGCAAGCGCTTCGCCCGTCGCGCTCCATTCCGGTCACTCCATGGCGTTCGCAGTCCCGCTGGAAGGCGCGCCCCTCCACGCTCGTCGTTCTCATTGCCGGTCTGTGGTTATTCGGTACCGGCGAGGCGCTTCTCGTTGTGGCCGAATTGGGTAACGGCCCCTGGACGGTGCTGGCCGAGGGCGTCAGCTCACGGACGTCTTTGTCTATCGGTTTCGCAACGTTCGCTATCAGCCTTGTGGTCTTGGCGTTGTGGATTCCCTTACGAGAACGGCCCGGACTCGGGACCATCGCAAACGCGGTAGTCATCGCTGCGGCACTTCAAGTGGGTGTGTGGTTCCTTCCGCACCCGGATCCGACATGGCTGAAGTTGGTCTTCGTCTTCGCCGGAGTTGCCCTCATCGGATTGGGGAGCGGGCTCTACCTCACCACCAACCTCGGCCCCGGACCACGCGACGGCTGGATGACCGGCATCCACCACAAGTTCGACATTCCGGTATCTCGAGTTCGGTTGGGCATCGAAGTCACCGTGCTGGCACTCGGCTGGCTGCTTGGAGGCACGGTTGGCCTAGGAACGGTGATCTTCGCTTTGTTGATCGGACCGAGCGTGGGTTGGGGTTTACGCCTCATGGATCGCGGGGTGCGCGTGCCGACGCAGTCCGAACCCGAACTCGAGGCTTAGGCCGCTGACAGCCCGAGGAGTTCGCGTGCTTGCGCGTAAGCGGGCTCGGGGTTGGTCGGATCCAGGTGGACGCACACCATCCCCACTGCTTCGGCACCCGCAATGTTCACCGGCTGGTCGTCGATAAAGAGGATGTCTGCGGGAGGCATGCCCATGCGCTCGATCATCAACTCGAAAGATTCGCGGTCGGGTTTGTAAACAGCATCGGTCTTGCCGTCGACCATCACCTCGAATTCGCGCAGGATCGTCATCTTGTCCAACCATTCGCGGTCGTGGAAAGACGTGAGGTCATTTGTGTGGATGCCCACGCGGATACCGGCGTCCTTGGCATCGTGAATCAGCGTAACTGCGCCGGGCCGCAGCAACTCCTCTTCTTCTCCTGCGTACAGCGGCGCCATCATCGACGGCATATCGGCTGGCAGGCCGGTCAATACCGAGAAGCGCTGGGCCTGAATCGCCCAGTACTCGCGCTCGTTCATCTCACCGGCTTGGAAAGCGCGCCAATCAGGGTCCGCTGTCGGATCGAAGGGCCCCGTCCAGACAAGCGAACCGCTCGGCAGTCCGAGATTGCGCTCCCCCATCGACCTGACTTCAAAGGGGGTGAGCAGCACCGGACCGCCGAAATCGAAAACCAAGCCCTTCACACCGACTCCCGTCTTTCTACGGTCACTTCCGCGCTCCACCCCGGAGCTTCGAATCGCGCACTGATACAACCATCCGGCTCCAGATCTAAGGGAGCGGTCAATCCACCGGTCAAGATGACATCACCGTCGCGAAGGTTGCGTGGCAGGTGGGGATGCTTCGCCAACCACTCAAGGCTCCCGGAAATATCCGGACACGTGTCGCGAAGTTGGGCAGTGCATGAATGCCCGGTACTCGAGGTCATAGTGACCGAGATGTCCTCGAGCCGTGCATCAATGCGAGCGCCGATAACGGCGTAAGCAGCGGAAGATCCATCGGCGGTGTTGTGGGCCCACGTGAACTCGTAGTTGGACCACACCGAATCCACTACTTCGAGGCTCGCGAAGTAGCCGGTGATCGATCCCTGGCCATCTATCCGGATCGCGATCTCCGGCTCGGCTTTCGGCTGGATGAGCCCGTCGATGATCGCCGGATGGGCGAACACCATGGAGTCGAACAATGCGCCGTGGTTCGGCTCGTCGATTCCCATAGCCTGGCGCATCACCTGTGAGGTGTACCCCAACTTGAAGCCGACGATTTCCTGAGCTGGCCGCAGTTGGGCGCGTACGAGCTCTTGGACCTCGTACGCCATGGCAGCGTCGATCGGAACATCGTTCGCGTGCAGTGTTCTTAGCTCCAGTCGTGCTTGCGCAATCGCCCGCGCCGCGAGCGAGACCGTCTCAGTGCTCCTCTTCGGTGATGGTGACCATGTCGAAGCGGACCACTTCACCGAACCAGCCGCAATCGCCGCACCACGTCATGAAATTTCGAGTGTCACCTACCCAGTACTCCGTGGAAATCCCGCCGTCCACATCGAGGTCGCCGGCACACATCGGACAGAACTTCGGCCGATCAAGTAGATGACGCTCGGCATCACCCGCGAACCACTCACCCTTCGGGGGAAGTCGATGAGGGTCCGGCGGTAATTCAGCCATCACGCGTGCTCGCTCAGCAGAGTTCAGGGTCTCGTCAGGCGCCGGCACCGGCCTTCTCCCTGTTCGCCCATGCGTTGTTGTGCAGGTCGAGAAGTTCCTGCTTGATGGGGCTGTAACGCATCGAACCACCGGTGATCCATGCCTCGGCGAACTCCCGCTCTGCTCCGAACTTGTCCTTCTCACAAGGCAGGTCGATCCGCTCGTGCTTCTCGCGCACGGTGCCGATCGGATCCTCGCCCTTGGCGACCTTCTTCATGTTCTCTTTGAACATCTTGCGCAGCATCGCCACACCGGCATCCGAGCGACCGAGATGCTCTTGAGTGCGGTCGGTAACCGGTCCCTGCGACACCCACGCCATGATGTCCTGTCCCTCGATGTAGTCAGTGATCATGCGGCCGTTCTCGTCCTTCCAGAGGCACTCGTAGACCACCGGACGCTTCTGCTCGGGCAGATCAGCACCCTGCGGAGCGTGGTTTGAGTAGAAGAGCTTCCAGGTGGTGGTGTCGTCGATCGGCACCCGAATCTGCATCTGATCAATGCCGGCACCACCGACGCGCATGTTGTACGGGAAGACGAGCGGGTGACCGATCTTCCAGTCGTCGTTCTCTTCGGAACTTCCCTCCAACACGCGGCGCTTCAAGATGCCCCACTCCATCTCATCGAAGCCCGTCTTCATGTGCTTCTTCTGGAACGCCTTGGGTGCCTCGAATCCATTGGTCTCGCCGAGGAACTGGAAGTACTGACCGTGCAACCACTCAACGTGGTGCGGATCAACCGAGTTCTCCATGATCTGCAGCCAGTTGCACGGCAGCGTGGTGTAACCGCAGTCCTTCACGCCATCCATGACGAATACGTCGAATCGCGGAAGTTCCGGTGCCGGGCTCGGACCCACGTACACCCACACCATGCCGCCCATAACCTCGGCCTTACCGGCTTTCTGCTGAACGCGGTCACGGAAGTTCTGGTTATCAGCCTCAGCCGGCTGCTCGAGGCAGTTGCCATCGAAGTCCCACTTCCACCCGTGATAGCCACAACGGATTCCATCCTCATGCACAACGCCGTAGGTGAGCGACGCACGGCGGTGTGGGCACGCTTCAGCGACGATGCCGTAGCGACCGCTCTTGGGCGTCTTGAAC
>JAQCBM010000204.1 GCA_027729865.1 Actinomycetota bacterium | reverse complement strand
GGGCCGAGGAACATCGCCGACACTTCAGGGCGTGCGATCGCGATGTTTTTGGGCACCATTTCGCCAAGCACCATGTGCAAACTCACCACGATCACCAACGAGACCGCGATCGCGATCGCGTCACTTGCTGCACTGGGCAACCCGAGTGAAACTAATGGCCCTTCCACCGCGTTCGCCACCGCGGGCTTGGCAACAGCCCCTAGTCCGATCGAGCAGACCGTGATGCCGAACTGCGCGCCGGCCATCATCAAGGAGACCTTGCTCATCGCCCGCAGCGCGGTCTTAGCCGATCGTGATCCGGCAGCTGCACGTGGTTCCAACTGGGTCTTGCGCGCGGAGATGAGCGCGAACTCCGAACCGACGAAGAACGCGTTACCGATCAGCAACAGGATCGACAGAATGATCGCGGTGGTGTAATCCATCACTCACCACCGTCACTTTCGCCAGAGCCCGAACCCTCGCTCGCGCTCCCGCTGTCCAAGAACCGCACGCGCACGCGGTCGATGCGACGGCCGTCCATCTGGTTGACCGTGAGCACCACGTCTAGGTGCACCGGATCCTCCGGGCCGAGCACCGGCGCCGAGACGATCACGCTGTCGCCCTCGGTCGCCAGGCGCCCAAGTCGCTCGATGATCAGCCCGCCCAAGGTTTCGTTCTGTTCACCGCTCGGCAGTTCCACGCCGATGATGTCGCTTGCTTCATCGGGACGAAGCAGGCCGGACAAGGTCCAGCCACCTTCACGATCACGCGCCACTCGGTG
The DNA here is from genome assembly GCA_027729865.1 of Actinomycetota bacterium. Classification (GTDB taxonomy): domain Bacteria; phylum Actinomycetota; class Actinomycetes; order S36-B12; family S36-B12; genus S36-B12. The sequence continues at coordinate 3,655 of JAQCBM010000204.1, read as the reverse complement.
GTGCGGGCGATCTTGTTCATCGCGGATCTCGCCAACGATCTCCTCGACCAGGTCCTCCAGCGTCACAACACCGGCGGTGCCGCCGTATTCATCGATTACCACTGCTAACTGCAGCGGAGCTGCACGCAGTTGTTCCAGCAGCGGGTCTAATTCCAGGGATTCGGGCACGGTCAGCACCGGCGCCATCACCTGAGAAATGGGTGTGGTCTCACGATCTTCATACGGAACAGGCAACACGTTCTTGTAGTGCGCAAGTCCGACAACTTCGTCCGTGTTGTCGCCCACAACCGGGAAGCGTGCGTGCCCGGTTCCGGCCACCAGATCCATAACGGACGCGCACGTGTCGGTGGTCTGCACGAATGTCACGCGCGGCCTGGGCGTCATGACGTCTGCGGCAGTGCGTTCACCGAACTCGATCGAGCGCGTCACCAGCTCCGCGGTGGCTTCATCCAACGTTCCGGATGTTCCTGAATGACTGACCAAAGACAACAACTCTTCCGGCGATCGGGCCGAGGCAAGTTCTTCCTGCGGCTCCACACCGATCTTGCGCAAGATCCAGTTCGCCGATCCGTGCAGCACCCGAAGCAGCGGTCCGGATACGGATGTGAACCCTCGCTGCAAACTCGCCACCGCGCGACCCACGCGCACGGGCTCACTGATCGCCCAGTTCTTCGGCACCAACTCACCGAAGATCGCCTGCGATCCAGTGGCGATGATCAGTGCGAGCGTCAGCGAAATCGGTAGCGCGGCACCTTCGGGAATCCCCAGGCTCTGCAGTGGACCGATCAAGAGCGCAGCGATGGACGGTTCGGCGATGAAGCCGACCACCAGGCTGGTGATCGTGATCCCCAGTTGGGCCCCGGACATCTGGGTGGAAAGAGTCCGCAAACCTGCCAACAGGCTGCGCGCACGCCGGTCACCGCTTTCTGCCAACCGCTCCACGCTGGGACGGTCAACCGTGACGAAACTGAACTCGGCCGCAACGAATACGGCGTTAGCCGCGATCAGGGCCACCACCAGCAGGAGCAGGAGGACTTCACTGCCCACGGCGAATCACCCCTCGATACTACGAAAGACCGCGGGAACGACGACGGGAACAACGGTGTTCGGGGTGCCTCGGTAAAGTTACGGGCGTTTCGAGGGTCTTGGCACCTTCCTACGCACCGCCCCTGTAGCTCAGTGGTAGAGCAACCGCCTTGTAAGCGGTAGGTCGTCAGTTCAATCCTGACCGGGGGCTCCATTTCCTGGTTGATCGTTGCCAGCCCACAGCGTCGAAATTGGAAGCGCGGTGAGGTCGGGGGCGGTAGGCGGTATCCACGTCAACCGAGCACCATTTCTTACCAGTGCTCACTACTGCTTTTTAACGGCATTCACCGGGTGATTTAACCAAGGCGGCCACTGAGCGCTCGGCTGCCTCCAGAGCCCCTTCGATGTGGCCGGCGAAGGTCTGCGCTGTTTCGGTTGATGACCAGTGCAACCGGCCCCCCAGGGCTGGCTTTTGGTACAGCGGATGGCCGAACATGCCGTACTCGGGGGATCCGCCATGGCTCGGTGGCGTGGTCCACTGCTCGCGGCTCCAGTCCTGAATGAGCAGGTCGGTAGGTATCGCGGCTTGTGGTCCGAACATGCGGGTGAGTTGCTCGCGGATGTCCGTCTCGATGTCGGGATGCATCGATGCCGCGCGAGCGAATCCGAACAAAGCGGCCGGTTCGCCGTCTGGTCCGGACATGTCATGGATCTCAGCTAGGGGGCCACGTCGGCTCATGGCGGCACCGGCGAATCCGTCACCTCGCCAGAAGGGTTCACTGAACAGCGCGACGACCTTCACCGAATCCCCCATCCATACCGGGGTGCGGGAGGCGACGTCGATCAGTTCGGGTGGTAATTCGCTCGGAAGTTTGATCGTGCGCGCGGCAAGAGCTGGTGGCAGCGCGATCACCACATTGTCTGCTTGCCATACCCGATCATTCGTGACAACCGAGAGATCGTCGGTGATCTCGAGCACCGGCTGTTCGAAGTGGATCGTGCCGGGTGGCAGTTGATCGGCAAGTGCTGCGGCCAGTGAGGCGGTTCCACCGATGATGCGATGCGCGGGAACGTCGATCGGATTTCCCGGGTATCGCTGCACGCCGGTGAGATCGTCGATGATGGCGTCGCCCTCTCGATACTGATCGAACGTTTCGATTCCTAAGCGCTGCGCGAGCGCTGGAACTCGATGCTCGCCGGGCCAAAACCACGATGCACCGAGGTCGAGTGGTGATCCGAGCAACCGGCCGCCTACGCGATCGCGTGCTTCCAGGGCGGTGACTGTGTGACCGGCACGGATCAGTTGATCGGCAACCGATAGCCCGCTGACGCCTGCGCCAATGACTACTGCCGTGCTAGCCATTCACCAACCTGCACTGCAAAATCCCGAAGATCCTCGTGATGCTGGAGCCGATCGATGACGATCTGATCGTCCACATCCACATACTCGTGGACCAATACGTTGCGGAATCCGACAGCCGACACGATCGCCTGGGCGGTGGAGCTGTCGATCACGCCCGCTTGTCCGATGCGGCGAATGGCGTCGCCGTTATCGGTCGGTGTCCCCAACGATTCGACGCTGCACAGATGCTGGGCGATATCAATGCACGCTTCGATGGTGGTGATGAACAGGTACTTCACTGCCAGCAACCACGTCTCTTCTTGTCGCTCGGCAGGTGAGGCCTCCTGACGGCGCGCTAACGCCCCCAGGTTTTCGTCCAAGGAACGCAGGAGCCGGGTAACCCGGATGGCGTCAACCACGGCTTAACGTTTCCAAGAATTCGCGGTGGGAACGCTCGATGCGATAACGCTCGTCGAGATAGATCTTGCGGGTGGTCGACTCCCACCGCACCCGCGCCACCTCGTCGTCTTCGAACAGCAACACGCCATCGAGCGCGATCTTCCCCTTGATCTCCAGCGGAGCGGCGTTGAGGACGAGCAAGTCGACGCCGGACGGCATTTCCACTTCGAAGGATTGCGGCGCCGGATCGGGGAATAGTGCGGCGATGTCCACATCGGACGCAGGAGTGTCCTCACCGCGAGCAACGCTGCCGAAGATGTAAGCGAATAGGGCTCCCCTGGCGCGCAGCGCGGTGATGGCGCTACTTCGCAGGTCCATGCGGGAAGTGTCCCACGGATCACGCCTCTGGCGTGAGGCGTGGGAGGCTCTTCTCGTGCAGATGACCGGGGTTGCCACTGAGCCGCAGTTGGCGTTCCTGCCGTGGGATCAGCCGCTCGAGGAGTGGCCCGAGGACGTGGTGGTGGCTCTGCCGCGCGGTATTTCCCGGCACATAGTTCGGTTCGTGCGCTTGGACGGCATCGTCTACGCAATCAAGGAAGTCGAATGGGAACTCGCCGAACGTGAGTATCGGTTGCTCACCGACTTGAATAAGCGGGCTGTGCCGGCGGTGGAGCCGGTGGCAGTTGTCCGCGACCGCGTGGATGCGAACGGCGAAGACTTGCCGGCAGCGTTAATCACGCGGCATCTGCAGTATTCGCTTCCTTACCGCGCATTGTTTTCCTCGACGCTGCGAGCGGAAACCGCTGATCGTTTGCTCGATGCGCTTGCGGTGCTGCTCGTGCAATTGCACCTCACAGGCTTCTCGTGGAATGACTGCTCGCTGTCCAA
>JAQCBM010000203.1 GCA_027729865.1 Actinomycetota bacterium | reverse complement strand
GGACGTCAGGCTGGTTGATGAGAGCGCGCGCCAGCGCCACCCGCTGTTGCTGACCACCGGACAGCTGTGTGGGCTTGCGGCGCGCCATCGGTGCGAGCTCGACGAGTTCGAGTATCTCCTCGACCGGACCCTTGACATCCTTGATGCCGCGGCGGCGCAGACCGAAAGCCACGTTCTCGAAGATGTCCATATGCGGGAATAACGCATACGACTGAAACACGGTGTTGACCGGTCGCTTGTAAGCGCGAAGGTTGGTGATGTCCCGCTCACCGATGCTGATAGATCCCGACGTGGGTTCTTCGAGGCCGGCGACCATTCGCAAGGTGGTGGTCTTGCCGCAACCGGATGCACCAAGGAGTGCGAAGAAGCTGCCCGCGGGGATGGTGAGGGTCAGATCGTCGACCGCGGCCAACTCCCCGTACTTCTTGGTGAGATCGCGCAGGTGCAGGTCCTCCACAATGCGCCGTTCGGTCATCGACCACCCTTTCGCACGTCGACTCGCGTAAGTGTCCAGATATGAGTGCGGGGGCTTTCGCCCCCGCACCACACTGTTGACGACTAGTTGCCGATCGCTGTCTGGAACAGCCGCTCGTACTCCTCGTTCTGCTCCGGCGTGAGATCCATGAAGACATAGGTCTGGCTCAAGAACTCTTCCGTGGGGAAGATGTAGGGGTTCTCGGCGAGCTCGGGATCGATCGCCACCATCGCCTCCTGGGCGCCGGAGACCGGGCACAGGTAGTTGATGTAGGCGGCGACCTCCGCGGCGACCTCAGGCTCGTAGTAGAAGTTCATGACCGCTTCGGCGTTCTTCTTATGCGTGGAAGTGGACGGAACGAGCATGTTGTCGGTCCACAGCGTGCCACCGGACTCTGGCAGGGCGAACGCGAACTCCTCGCCGAGAGCGAAGATGTCACCCGACCAACCGATGACGCCGATCACGTCACCGCTCTCAAGAGCCGCGAGGTAATCGTTACCCGTGACCTGGCGGATCTGGCCGCTCGCCACCTGCTCGGTCAGTGCGTCGATCGCCTGCTCGAACTGCTCCTGGGTGAAGTTCGCCGGATCGTTGCCCTGCCAGGCGATGATGCAGCCCATGGTGTCGCGCATCTCCGACAGGAGTGTGATGCGACCCTTCAACGCGGGATCGAAGAGCTGATCCAAGCTGGTCATCTCGCTGTTGCCCGTGGCGTCCTGGTAGGCGGCGATGTTGTAGCCGAGGCCGGCGAAGCCACCCTGCCACGGCAGCGTGTAGTCGCGCGGCTTGTCGAAGGACACATTCTGCAGCCGAGGAATCAAGTTCGCGGAGTTCGGGATCGCAGCCTTATCGAGCTTCTGCGCAAATCCGTTTTGAATCCACAGACCGGCCATCCAGTCCGTCAGGACCACGATGTCGCGGTCGATGTCCTGACCCTGCTCGAGCTGGGTGCGAACCTTGGCGTAGAACTCGTTGTTGTCGTTGACGTCCTCGGTGTACGTCACCGCGATCCCCGACTCCTCCTGGAATCGTTCCAGGGTCGGGTAGGCGCCGGTGTCCTCGTCGATGTCCATGTACTCGACCCAGTTGGACCAGTTCACGGTCTTCTCGGTATCGGAGACGTCCTGTGGCGCGCTCCCCTCGGAAGCGGTCCCCCCATCCCCACCGGTACCGCATGCGGCAGCCGCCAACGCAGCCGAGGAGATACCCGCGGCCTGCAGCAGGCGTCGACGGGAAACCGATGAACGCATGGTGCCGGCAAGAGCGGCGATCATCTCGGGGCTGTGCTTCATGGCGGTCCTTTCGGGGCAGGCACGGGAAAGCCCGTGGGTGTCAATTTCGGACGTGGGAAGAATCTAGCCCTTTCCAGCCGGAAAATCAGGCCTCAGAAGGTCACTTTTCGGAGAAGATCGTGCGGTGCCAGCCCTTCTTGACCTCGGCGGTGATGTCCATGGACACGTGCTTGACCTGGGTGTATTCCTCGAAGGAATAGGTGGACATATCCTTACCGAATCCGGACTGCTTGTAGCCCCCGTGGGGCATTTCGCTCACGATCGGGATGTGGTCGTTGATCCATACGCACCCAGCCTGGATCTCCCGCCCGGCCCGCAGCGTGCGGAAGACGTCTGTGGACCATGCTGAGGCAGCCAAGCCATAGGGGGTGTCGTTGGCCAAGGAGATGCCTTCGTCGTCGGAATCGAAAGGTAGTACCACGAGCACCGGCCCAAAAATCTCCGACAGGACGATCTCACTGCCTTGCGCGGCGTCGGTGATGATCGTCGCGGGGTAGTACGCGCCGCTTGCGAGCGCACCGCCCGGTATCTCCCCGCCCACGCGAACCTTGGCGCCGTCCTTGCGCGCGCGTTCGACGAAACCGGCCACGCGTTCTTGCTGACGCCGCGAGATCAGCGGACCGATATCCGTGGAATCGTCCAGCGGGTCGCCGATCACAATCTGGGCAAACAGATCCGTGACCTGTTCGACGAATGCTTCGTAGAGCGGCCGCTGGACGTAGGCGCGAGTGGCGGCGGTGCAGTCCTGACCGCTATTGATGAGTGCGCCGGCTGCGGCCCCCTGCACGGCCGCTGCGAGATCGGCGTCGTCGAACACCACGAACGGCGCCTTGCCACCGAGTTCGAGGTGAACGCGCTTGACATCGGCTGTGGCCAGTTCCATCACGCGCTTACCCACGCCGGTGGAACCTGTGAAGGACACCATGTTCACGTCCGGGTGCGAGACCAAAGCTTCTCCGGCGACCGGGCCGGCACCGGCAACTACGTTCACCACACCTGCGGGGATACCAGCGGCGATGCAGTCTTCCGCGAGCATCACCGTGGTGATCGGCGTGATTTCTGCCGGCTTCAACACGATGGTGTTTCCGGCGGCCACCGCGGGAAGCATCTTCCACATCGCCATCTGCAGCGGGTAGTTCCACGGTGCAATCGAACCCACCACACCGATCGGTTCACGGCGGATGATCGAGGTGTGCGCGCCGTCCCACTCTGCGGCCGCCTTGCCCTCCAGATTGCGTGCTGCGCCGGCAAAGAAGGCGACGTTATCGATGGAGCCAGGGACATCGAATTCACGAGATAGGCGTAGCGGTTTGCCCGATTGGCGCGTCTCGGCAGCGACGTACTCCTCCGCGCGCGACTGCATGCGATCGGCGAGTGCGCGCAGGGCCTCACTGCGCTCCACTGGAGCAGCACCCGACCACTCGGCGAAGGCGCCCCTGGCTGCCGCCACCGCAGCATCCACTTCGGCAGGTCCGGCGTACTCGAATGACTCGACGACCTCCCCGTTCGCGGGATTGATCACCTCGCCCGTCTGACCTGACGTCCCTTTGCAAGCCGAGCCTGCGATGAATGCGGCGTCCATATCGAGGTCTCCTTCTCCCTAGCTCGATCAGTGAACCAGGCCTCAGCCTACGAGCGACCGATCAACGCAATCCCTGTGCAGTTGGTCAACCGATTCATCGACACCGTCGTGCCGACGTTGCAGTTAACCGTGTTGACCAACGGCAAGAGCGATGATCAACAACCCGGCCATGACCAATAACCCCAGTAGGAACCATGGGATGCGTGCGCGTGACGCCGAGGGCAGTTCCTCCCGAAAGGTAGTCATCAACAGCGCACCGCCCAAGAACGCGGTGCCAATGGCGAGCAGGTATTCGTTCGCCGGCGGCAGTAGGTAGGCAGCAAGGAAACCGGCCCCCACCGCAGCTATGCCAACCCAGCGGGTCTCATGAGCGAATTGTGTTGGGTGCGCACGCGCCAAAGCACGGTCGGCGAGCAGCAAGTGACCACCGAGAACAACAGTGAACAAGACCGCGTAGTCCCAGCCGGTGGTCACGAGCGAAGGAAGCGTGTAGGCGTAGATCGCGCTGATCGACGCGAAGGATGCAAGGTGAACACGAAAGCTCGTCTTGGTGGACGCACGACCTTCCTCAGTACGCACATCCAAGATGAAGAACGTCACCATCCCGACCATCGCCGTCAAGAACAGCCCGGCTTCGGTGATCGGTGTGGGCGTGAAGGTGATGATGTCCAGCTCGCTAAGTTCGCGTCCGCCGATCGCCAACTCCGGCATCAAGTGCACGAAGATGTAGGCGATCGCAGCGCCGCCACCAACAGAGGCGAGCACGTCCTGGGTCTTGTCCGACAACTTGGCCACCCGGTAGGCGAAGACGTGGGCCGCGGCAAGCACAGCGGCGAGCACTGCTGCAATCAACCACTCGACTTCGGTCATCAACCCGAACGCTATTGCGTCGAGTGCGTGACCGGTATCAAACGCGCAAGAGGGCGCAGATCAGCGGTGGAGTCGTTCGCCTGATGCTCTAGCGGGCTGAACCGGCTGTGATACCCGCTGCGCGAGCGATGGACTCAGCGATGTCGTCGATGTTGGCTTCGTCGTCGGGAAGCATTGCGGTAGTAACTCGCAAGCCA
>JAQCBM010000202.1 GCA_027729865.1 Actinomycetota bacterium | reverse complement strand
GCGCACGTCCCAGATGCTCGGCACCTTCTTCGACGGCATCGCCCGCCACACCGAAGAAGCCCTCCAATGGGCCGAAGACATCAACGGTCGTGGGTTGCACGGCGTCGTCGCCGACCGCGACCGGCCCTGGCAGGACTACGGCCAACGGCCGTAGCGAGTCAGAGCGGCCAACGGCCGTAGCGAGTCGGAGCGGCCAACAGCCGTAGCCCGACTCAGTGGGAGTACTCGGGTTCTTCTTCGTCGAGGATCTCTTTGAGGGCGGCGAGGTGCCGGTCAGCCGACGAGGCGTAGTACTCCCATTGCCGAGCCGTCTTGCGGGCGACTTCGTCGCGCAGCACGTGGAGTTCACGCCCCGTCGAGAGGGCGGTGATGTAGGTCTCGGCGGCCCGTTCGAAGAAGTACATCTCATCGAACGCTTGGGCAACGGTTGGGGCGATCGCCATGAAGCCGTGATTGCCCATCAACACGATCGGCTTGCCATCGAGCTCGGTCGCGAGCCTCGTGGCTTCATCGCCGACTCCCATGCCGTCGTATCGCTCGTCGATCGCGACGCGCTCGAAGAAGCGGGCGGTGTTCTGGTCGATCGCCGGCAGCGTCTTGTCCCGCAAGCTCGCGAGAGCTGTCGCGTACTTGGAGTGCACATGCATGATGCAGCGAGCTTCGGGCACCGCTCGGTGAATCGCACCATGAATCGACCAGGCGGTCTGATCGACGTCGTCGCGGTCGAGTTCGGCCCGGTCGGCGGCATCCACCGTGATGAGGTCGCTGGCCCGCATCTTCGAGAAGTGTTTGCCGTACGGGTTGACGAGGAACGTGCATGGATCGTCGGCAACGACATAGCTGAAGTGGTTCGAGATGCCCTCGTGCATGTTCATGCGCGCGGTCCACCGGAACGCGGCGGCCAGATCGACGCGAACCTGCTGTCGGGACTCGTCCGACAGCGGTGTCGAAGTGTCTGTGAGTGACATCGATTCTCCTTCGGTGTGGCGGCTACACGTTGTCCAACGCTTCGAGGAACTTGTCGTGTTCACCCTCGAGCATGGAGATGTTGGTCGAGTCGTAGGGAAAGTTGCCGGCGCGGGTCTCGGCGTGGAACTGACTCATCGCGGCGACCCGCTCTTCGTGGATCTGCTTGTGAAGACGGCCGACGTCACCCCAGGCGTACGCGTGCTTTGGTGGCCGGGCTTCCTCCGACGGTTCGCCGCAGGCATCGGCGACGAACGAGAACACGACGTCTCCGCCACGGCCGGAACCGAGCGAGCACGTCACCAGCGAGGTCTTGTCGTTGACGGCGGTGAGGAACTCCTCGGCGATGCATTCGACCTCGACGGCGAAACAGCCGGCGTCTTCGAGGCGCCGCATCGTCTTCCAGATCTCCATCGCTTCGTCGGCAGTGCGCCCATAGGCCCGAAGACCACCAGCGTGATGACTGAAGGTCGGGATCAGCCCGATGTGAGATTGGACAGGAATCCCTTCGTTGGCAAGGCGCTCGATGACCTCATACGAACGGATCGTGTAGTACATGTCGGCGCCGCGGCCCATGAGCTCGACGGCGTGCGAGAGAATCTCGTCGGTGGTTCCGAACTGGGCCCACGTCGAGCCGATCCCCATGAACTGGGTCGGCGCGACCCGGCGGCACTCGTCGAGTTGTTCGGCCCACACCGTGAGCAGGTCGATCTCGGCTTCGAGGCACGCACGCAGCTCGGCCTCATTCGCCGGGTTGCTCATCGACAGAACCGTGCCCGACCCCTTCAGGTCTTTCAGGTCCTTGACGGTGTAGTCGCGTTTGGCCGGCGCTCGACCGAAGTCGTACATGCGCTTCATGTGCTGTCTCCTCCGATGACCGCTTCGGTGTCGCCCGCTTCGGCGCTTGCTCGGCGGCGGCTCTTCATTTCTTCATGGGCTTCCATGCTGCCGTCGTGGAAGGTGCCGAACCATTTGTCGAGCGGGAGCAGCAACATCCCGTAGTTCACCTCGAAGTACCGGTGATGCAGGTTGTGGAAGTAGTCGCCCCCGTGAAAGTTCGTGCCTTCCGTCATCTTGAAACGGTCTAAACCCGAATGCGAGGGCGACGGCGAGATCATCAGGTACACGCTGCAGAACGTGATGATGAACGGCGAGCCGGGCACCACCAGGAACACGAACGGCAACGACAGATACAGGACGTGCTCGCCGGGATGCATCGAGATTCCCGACCACGGGCCGGTGTTCACGTTGCGGTGATGCAGCGCATGGAACCAGCCATACAACGGGTCGAGGTGCAGCAGCCGATGATTGAAATAGAAGTGCACCGCTTCCATCCAGAACACCGCAAACGTCATCACCGCGATCGCCCACAGCGGCCCGAGTTGCGGGATGGATTCAGTCGCGTACAGGCGGAACATGATCGCCTCGAACACCGCGGCGATGCCGCCACCGCTCACCAGCGTGAAGAACATGTTGTCGCGGGTTTGGTTGTTGAACAGGAACGACTTCCGGTTCGTCGCCAACCAGCGCGACTCGTACTTGAACTCGGTGCCCTGGCTCTTGCGGATGTGGAGCCACCAGTGCTGACCCCCGATCACCACCAGCATCAACCCGACATTGCGGAGCCAGAGGAGGCCGACGTCGTCGACGCCGAGCGAGGCGAAGCGGCCGAGGCCTGGGGTGAGCACGTGGTAGGCCACGGCAGCCAGGCCGATCCAGGCGAGCGACTGGGGCCACATGAACTTGGCGATCAGCCATCGCAGCATGGCCAGCGGTCGACTCGGTGTCTGGAACAGCGGCGGCACATTCATGGGCTCGGGGTCGTATCCCCTTGCTCGCTGCATCCGGGTGCGGTTCGACGATGTTGGTGCAGTCACGGAGTCAACATGACCGCACACGCCGAGCGACGCAAGCAACGAGTCTTCCCACAGTGGATAAGTGCAACTTATGATGGTTCTATGGTCCCGTTCGACACACTTCCCCCGCTGAACCAGTTGCGGGTGTTCGAGGCGGCGGCACGACTGCTCTCGTTCACCAGAGCCGCCGAGGAACTTCATCTGTCGCAACCGGCGGTGAGCCAACAGATAAAGGCGCTCGAGCGGCACGCCGGGCGACCGCTATTCGTACGTCGACATCAATCGCTCGACCTCACCGAAGCGGGCATCGCGTATCTTCCCGTCGTCCAGCAGGCGCTCGATGCACTGGCGACGGGAACCCAAGCGGTGTTCGGCCGCCGCGACGAACTCCACCTCACCGTGCAGGTCAACCTGTCGTTCGCGATTTATTGGCTCACGCCACGACTCTCGGATTTCATCGGGCAGCACACCGACCTCGTCATCGATCTCGTGACGATCATCCACGACCCCGAACGCACGGCTCCCGCGGCCGACGTGGAGATCCGCTTCGCCCGCGAGGTAGCCGGTGGAACGCTCCTGCGGCGCACCCACGCCTTCCCCGTGTGCTCACCCGGCATGGCCGGTGAAGCCGACTGGCGGACGGACACGCTGTTCGACTGCACCGCGATGTCGATCGGCTGGCGTCAATGGCTTCGCAGCCAGAACCAAGAGCTACCGACGAGCCAACGGGTCCACCTCGCCAGCACCTACGCCGTTGGACTTTCCGCCGCAGAGAGAGGAGCCGGACTGTCTATGACCCTCGACCTGTTTGCCGACACCGCCCTGGCCGACGGGCGATTGGCACGACCGTTCGATCACGCCCGCCCCGTCGACGACTCGTACTGGCTGGTCGAGCAACCCGAACGCCACCGATCAGAGGCGGCACGAGCATTCACCGACTGGATTCTCGATCAATGATCAGGTGGCGAACGCAGCCAGGAAAGCATCGGCGGTTCGTTCGATGTCTGCCCGAGTGATCGGCGTGTTGTTGAAGAGGCACTGATAGAGGATCGGGCCCAGCGTGTGGGCGGCCGCGGTCGACTCATCGAGGCCGGCGTCGAGCTGGCCATCCTTGATTGCGGCCTCCACGACAGTCCAGACGGGGCCACGACTGATGCGCGTCATGGAGTCGTGCATCGCCCGGATCCGCGGTTCGCTGGGCGCGCGTTCCATGGCTGCGACCATGATCTCGGGCAGCTTGCTGTGTTGCAGCGCTCCGACCAACGTCTCGAGCTCGGCAAGCAAGTCGGCCCGCAGATCACCAGTCGACTCCCCCGCTTCCCATGGTTCCTGGCAATCAACCAGCACATCGGTCAGCAGGTCTTCGATGGTGGGCCAGTGCCGATACATCGTGGCCCGACCCACACCGGCCTCTTCGGCCACCCGCAAGTGAGTGACCGCATGCCATCCCTCGGTGAACAACAACCGCGCCCCGGCCTCGAACACCGCCTCTCGGGTTCGCACCACGCGCGCATCGATCGTCTCGGCTATGGCCCAATCTTACGAGACACGTTGCCCCACAACAGGTTTCGAGGCATAGTGTCTCGCAACCACGGGAGGTTCACC
>JAQCBM010000201.1 GCA_027729865.1 Actinomycetota bacterium | reverse complement strand
CCGGATTGCCGGCCAGGTACCGACAGCAATCACTCGTGAGCGGAATGAATTCTAACTGGGGTTGGGTTCGGTGAAGTTGGGTGACGGGTGTGGTTATTCACCCGGTATATCGACGATGTTGCCTCCTTGTTTGATTTCGGCGATTTGGGTTTCGAGGCGTTGCCACTTGGCGCGGTGTTCTGGTGTGTCTGGGATTTCGGTTCGTGGGTCCTGCCATTGCCAGCCGAGTGTGATCTCGATCGTCATGCGGTTGAGTTCCTCGGCAGTGACCATGTGCTCCTCCTCTTGGTAGGCGTCAGTAAGTGCGGCGAGTTCGATGATTCCGACGAACGCGTCGGTTCCGCATGCCGTGTTGTTGATCAGGAGCCCGGACCAGCTGCACTGGTCGCAGGTGACCGGGTCGTCGAACATGATTGGCCCAATAACGCAGCCACCAAGGACCGCATCACCGGCATCGACAGCAGCCCATCTCTCAGGGCCTGGCAGTCCATAAAGGACGGGAAGAACTCGGCCAACACCACACTGCGAGCAGAGCGTGGTCACAACCGTGTTGGCATCTCGACGATGAGGCCTCCGGTGGATTCTCGATGGCCACATTCGGGGCAGGTCACGGAGAAGGCTTCCTCAATGTCGTCGTCGGTCCAGGTTTCGCCGAGGCTGAGGTTGATCGAGTTACGCACCCAGTCGTGGAACTCGATACCGCAGTTCGGGCACTCGACGATCACTTCGTAGGCGGGTGTTGTCATCGTCTCTCCTTTCTGGTTTCACCATAAGAAGTGGGTGTGACAGTTGGGTCGTAGGGAGGGTGGCGCACCGCTACTGCGACATGAGGTCTGTCTTCAGCTGGTCGAACTCAGCTTGTGTAATCAGGCCAGCTTCTTTCATCTGCACAAGTTCCTTGAGCTTCGTGACCGTGTCCTGACCCGCCTGGACCTGCCCGGAAGACGACGCCATCCGGTGGCGGTGCTCCAACTGAAGGGTAATTGGCGGAGTGCAGAATCGATTGCTCCACGGCTATCAATGGCTGTCAAAAACATCCAGTCAGCAACGCTTGTCGAACTTGACGTCACTGTAATTCGGAGAAGCGTTTGCACCGTCGTATTCGTCGTAACCTTGTTCAAAATTCCAGCTGCAGCCGCACCAACTGCGAAACCAGCGAGTCCGAACCCACCGCCCACTTCCTAGGATCTGAGTATGACGACATGGCGAGAGGCGAGTATCCGAGCGCTCGAAGGGGCGGGACCTCTCCGAATTGATGCGATCACCGCACGAATTGCCACTCTCGGACTTCGAGAACTCACCGGAAACACACCGGAGATGTCCGTCGGCGCACAGCTCTACATCGCCGTGCAGGACAACGACCCGCGTATTCGTCTTGTTGAGCCGGGCGTTTTCGAACACACGGGTTCCACCGAACACGCTCGCGTAGAGGGAAGCCTTGGCCGGCTCGAGTTCATCAACCCCAGAGACGTGTGGCCCGACGAGGCCCGGCACTTCACACCGTGGCTCTTCGACAACGCCGACTACCTGTCACAGGTGCTCGGCATCGAGGTCGAACTTGAGCGTCGTGAACACCCAGTCGGAACCTTCTCACTTGATCTCTTTGGCCGCGACAAGACACACGGGTGCCCGCTCATCATTGAGAACCAGCTCGAGGAAACCGACCACCGTCACCTCGGCCAACTCATGACGTATGCCGCAGGGACCGACGCTTTCACCGTGGTCTGGGTCGCACCTCGGTTCCGCAACGAGCACCGCGACGCCTTGAACTACTTGAACACCATTTCGACTGGCGAGGCCCGCTTTTTCGGGGTCGAACTCAAAGTGGCCGTCATCGGCGACTCTGATCCGGCCCCACACTTCACACTCGCAGCACAGCCAAGCGACTGGCGTGTTCAGGCCCGCACGCAGCGCGGGTCATCCGAAGTATCGGGCGTCCGAGCTGCCTATCTCGACTTTTGGACGCGATATCTCGACCGGCTGCACTCGGAGCACCCCGGAGTATCGAACGTGCGAGCACCGCAATCGCAGAACTGGATGAACCTGAACTTCTTCCGTCGTCTCGTGATCGTCGGAGCCTTCGGGTCCGGTTCGGAAATGCGATGCGAGCTGTACATCGACGTCGGCGACCCCACGGCGAACCTTCAACTCTTCGAGACGCTCCGGGCACGACAAGCCGAAATCGAGACCGCTGTAGGCGAACCCCTGAAATGGGATGATCTTGACGGCAAGAAGGCCTGCCGCATCAGTTGCACGCGCACAGGGAATGTCAACGACGACGACACCGAGGGGCACGCCGACTGGCTGCTGAACCATCACCTCAAGTTCCGAGAAGTATTCGTTCCCATAGTTGAGGCCCTTCCGTCGCATCTCTGGGAGGCCAAGAGCCCTGCCCAGTAACGGTGCTTGTAAGACCACTTGGGTCAGCGAAAGACGATCTTGATGTCGTATGAGAGTCCTCTGCTTCCACGTCGCCCCAAGGCGCTACTCCAATCGCAGGCTTCGACGATGTCAGCGTCGCTCCAACGCTCGTTCGCCGAGGACATGATCGAGAGACCATCAATCGCCCGACGCTCCTCGGGCAACCCCTTCGTGTACGCGTAGCCGCCCGGAGCGATGTCGGCCGTGCGAAGCGATTTCGACCGAGTAGTGGTGTTCCGTTCTCATCTGAAGCCTCTGGCCGGGGTACGACGCAAATTCGCTTCTGCTCAGAGTGTGCAGGTTCACCCCTCGAGGGGCTCGATGTGCCGCCCATGGTCCATGCAGACTCTCGTGATTCTTGAGCTTCGGGTGGTCAGCTGTCTTGGCCAAGGTTCAGGACGTCGCGCGTTCTACCGCGCAGAAGCAGGACCCATCTTTGTGACACCCATTCGGTAGGTTCAGGCAGGTGAGTGCCGCTACCAACCCCACATCGCAGGATGGAGGTCCGCGGCCCCTGCTGAAATGGGCAGGTGGCAAGACCCAATTGTTGCCTCAGTTGGCCGTAGCGGCGCCGGCCAACTACGGCCGATACATCGAGCCGTTCTTCGGTGGTGGCGCGTTCTACTTTCACCTACGACCAAAAGCGGCAGTGGTCGCCGACTCGAACAGCGAACTCATCACCACGTATCGGGCGGTCGCTGACGATCCGGACGCTGTGTTCGAAGCACTGCAGGTGATGGAGAACACCGAGGAGTTCTTCTACGAAGTTCGAGCCCTCGACTGGACGACCCTGACAGCGACTGCTGCCGCAGCACGAATGCTCTTTCTCAACCGAACCTGCTTCAACGGACTGTACCGCGTCAATCGCAAAGGGCAGTTCAATGTTCCTTTCGGCCGCTATCCCAAGTTGTCCCTGCCTGACCTCGCACAACTCAGAGCCGCCGCAGGTGTGCTCCGATCAGCCGAGATAGTCGAGGGCGACTACCTGCAAGTCCTTGGCCACTATGCATCGCCGGGGGACCTCGTGTTTCTCGATCCGCCCTACGTGCCCGTCGGCGTCTACTCAGATTTCAAGCGCTACACGAAGGAGCAGTTCTCGGAGCATGACCATCGCAAGCTAGCCATCGAGGTCCGGCGCCTCGCCGATCTTGGCTGCCACGTTCTGCTGACAAACTCGAACCACCCACTCGTCCATGAGTTGTACGAGGGATTCCCGATGGAAGTCATCCCAACGAAGCGCTTCATCAACTCAAAGGGCAACGGCCGGACTGGCGAGGACGTGCTAGTGGTTTGCAAGAAGGGAACGGTGAAATGACCGTCTCGGAGAATCGAGCCAACGTCGAACAACGGGACCTCTACCCTTCGACCCGCTTCATGGGCTCGAAGCGAAAGCTCCTCGACGATATCTGGGCGGTCGCGAGCCAGTTCCAGTACGACACAGCGGTCGACCTGTTCGCTGGAAGTGGCGTGGTTTCCTACATGTTCAAGGCGAACGGCGCACGGGTCATCTCAAACGATCACATGCACATGTCATGGCAGTACACGAGAGCGATGGTCGAGAACAACCAGCGACGCCTTCCCAACTCCGCGGTAGAGCTGCTTCTTCACGACACTGGGGAGTCGGACCACTTTGTCGAGGAGACGTTTCCGGGCCTCTACTTCACCAATGAGGAGAACCGCCTCATCGACCGAGTTCGATCGAACATCAGCGCGCTCGGCAACACCTATGACCGGGCGATCGCGACGGCAGCACTTATGCGGGCATGCACCAAAAAGCGGGCCCGTGGCATCTTCACCTACGTCGGACTTCGCTACGACGACGGCAGGCGCGATCTCCAGCTATCGCTCGACGAGCACTTCAGGCTGGCGGTCGCCGCCATCAACGATGCGATCTTCAGCAATGGGAAGCGCAACCGTGCGATTTGCGGCGACGCCTTGCAGGTCGCAGCTCCGAAGAACGCTCTGGTCTACATGGACCCGCCGTACTACTCGCCGCTCTCGGACAATGAGTACGTCCGCCGG
>JAQCBM010000200.1 GCA_027729865.1 Actinomycetota bacterium | reverse complement strand
AATAGCGATTGCGGGACTGGCTCTCTCCCCAGCTGAGCGATGCGAGGGACTCGATTGGGCTCGTCGGGGGCAAGCTGACCACTCGGCTCCTTCGAGGCCCCTCAAGTGGGTCGAGGGCGGTTGACCGCGAATGTGAACAGCCACCAGGCCGATACCACCGTGGATTACGCTCGTTGGTTGGATTCCCCCCGACAGCGTTGCCACACCCGTGTGGTTCGCTGGGTGTGTTCGGCGAGCGAAGAGGTGTGCCCTAGATGAAACCTACGTCTATCGATCTCTTTGCTGGCTGCGGTGGCCTCTCACTGGGGTTTGAACGCGCCGGGTTCGAGACAGTCTTCGTCAACGAGCTCCACCCAGTTGCAATGCAAACGTTCGTGAGCAATCGTCCGAGTTCACACGTTGTTGATCGTCACAACCAGTGCAACGACATTCTGACCTTGACTCAGCAACCCGGCGAGCTAGATGCATTTGCGGGGAGAATGCGTCGCGAGCACGGAGAGATCGACGTGGTCGTCGGTGGCCCGCCATGTCAGGGCTTCAGCGGAATCGGTCACCGTCGGTCGTTTGATCTCACGAAAGAAGACATCCCAAGTAACCACCTCTACCGCGAGATGGCCCGGCTGATCGCAGCAGTGGCCCCCCGAGCATTTGTGTTCGAGAACGTAAAAGGCCTCCTTAATTCAAAGTGGACACCCGGTGGGACCAACGGTGAAATTTGGCTTGACGTGCAGCACACCTTCAACATGATCGAGTCGATGGTCGGCCGTCGAAGCGTCGGTTATAAGACTGGGTGGTCACTGCTACACGCGAAGGACTACGGGGTGCCGCAGAATCGACCTCGAGTGATCCTCGTAGGTATTCGCGAAGACCAGATGCCAAGCTCAATGCCCGTCGGACTCGGCTCAGGCTTCCTGCCCTCGCCAACTTCGGTCGCTCCCGATCTTGTCGATTTGCTCGGGGATCTGGTTGACCCCAGCTGGCAGCCTGGCGGTGCGACCTTGACCTACCCGTCAGGTGCGCGGAACGCCGCCCAGCGTCTGATGCGTACCGGTCTTCATGGCCGGGTCCTACCGAAGGGCGCGAAGCTGTCAGATCACGAATACTCCAACCACAAGCCCGAGATCGTTGAGAAGTTCCGTTACATGATCGCCAACGGGGGCGAGATCCCCGAGGCGATGCAAACCAAGAAGTTTGCGCAACGTGTGTTGCCGGCACGCTGGGGTGACCGTGGACCAACGATTACAGCAACTTCGCTCGCCGACGATTACGTGCACTTCACCCAACCGCGCGTACCGACCGTTCGGGAATGGGCGAGGCTACAGACCTTCCCAGATTGGTACCAGTTTGCCGGCCGCCGTACCACCGGTGGGAGGCGGCGAGCCGGAGACCCAGACGCAGGTATCTGGACCCGTGACCTACCGAAATACACCCAGATCGGCAATGCGGTGCCCGTGCAACTGGCCGAGGCAATCGGAAGCCACATCATGAAGCTGTTACTCCGCTAGCAGGTGAACTACCGGCTGCGGAAACAGCAACTCGAGGTCACGCTGCCAAATTTTGAAGAGGTAACCATGGTCACGGGCGGCCCCTGAGGACTTCCGGCTCAACGTCAAGTCCATCTCAACTGTGCCGGAGGAGATCAGTGGCCCGAGATTCGTCACAAGTGGTTGCCGAGTGTGCGTAACCCTCTCGAACAGGAATTCCTCAGCGCCCGAAGGTGAGCGACGCTGGCGCGCTGAAACCCAGAACGTCTCGCGATGTTTGGTAGCAAGCGCTTTCTCAAGGTCACCAAGTGGCCAAGTGAGGTCGGCGATGCCAGCAGGACCGAGCATCTCGACAAAAGCTGCCGACTCGGCAACCTGAAGGTACAGACCAAGACTGTTTGGCGAGCTCGCAAGCGTGCAGTAGAGCTGCAGGCGGCCGGTTGCCGCTTCGGGGTATCCATAGCGGGCCAGAATCGCGTTGCCGTTACCGAGTGCACTCATCTTCCATTCGGGAGTCTTTGAGAACAGAGTTGTCCGTGTTGCAGAGGCACCCGAGCCGCGGGTGCGGCCAGCCTTGAGCTCGATCCCCTTGAAGTCGGGGGCTCGCCGAGAATTCGCGGCTATTCCTAGATGCGTCTCGAGCGTGAATCCAATTCCGGTTGGGCCATCTCTGAGTGAAGGGATGAAGCCTTGGCGACAAATGTCTCGGAGACGCGCCAAGAGTTCCTCAGCGGAGTCTGAAATTGTGGCGGCCGAGAGCGCCGCGTTGAGTGGGGACCCGGTCACAAGCCTGCTCGACCAGGTCGCGGAGTCGCTGCAGTTGACGAGTGTGAGGCGGCCCTCAGCGCTTACAAACAGCGCCAAGAGATTCCCCGGCTTTGCGACGCCACCGAGCCCGCGGACCCAGAGTCTTGGGTCGCCGCTTTTAGATTTAGGCCGATACAGCGAGATCTGGTGAACCTCCATGTGATCTGTTAGTGCTATGTCGATGTCCCGAATCACTTTGTGCGAGGTGCCCTGCCCCTGAGACTCGAAGTCGTGGATTCCCTTTCGCCGCAGAAAGCGGCGCAGCGATTCGTGGGCATCGATTATCGACTTTGCAAGACCAGCAGCGGTAGGTACGAAATACCCCGCTTCGACGCCGAAGGCCGCGAACTCTCTGATCACCTCCGGGAGTGGTCGGTCAGCCCGAGACAACATCCCTCAAGGCTATTGACCAAGGCTCGGGATCTGCGCCTTAAGCGGTCCAAGCATGCGTTGTCAAAGCGGCACGCCGCGTCAATCCGGATTCTTCCCGTTTCACAGCGGTCCGGGGAATGGCGGTGGAACACTCATGCCATCTGTACCTTCACGAACGTTCGAACTATCCCGCCGAAAGTGGCGTCTTCGGGCTGTCAGTTAATCCGAACTTGCCAGATAAGGCTTAGCCGCTTGTTCAGGACCCAACGAAGTCGTAGCCACTTAGGGAAGTCTGTTGAGGCGGCTTCCAGGTCGCCCACTGCCTTAAACCGTAGGAAACAAGTGACCAGAATGCATCTGGCTCGAAGCTCCGTGAAAAAGGGCGGACCAAGTCCCGATGGGAAGCGACCGATAAGAACGCTAACAGCGCCGCAGTTACGACACCGGAGAGGACGTTCTATCCAAAGCCCTCACACGTCGCTGTTGTCAGGCATGTCTGAGGCTGCAGGCGACGAATTAGACGGCACATTTGATTCCCGAACTGAAGTTCGTGTTGCGAGGTGGGATGCAGGTGCGACCCTCGGAGCCCCGGTTTCGGCTTAGGCCGGCTGCTCCCATCGCGGGTTCGCCCGAGTGCTCGTTGCCTACGAGTCGCTGCGTTCCACTTCCTCGTAGAAGGGCGTCCCGCGGATCAAGCGGCCTGGCACACCGAGGGATCGGTAGAGCGCCTGATGAAGGCCCAGTTTCGGAATCGACCGAGCCATGTCATCAGTGGCATTGGTGATGCCGAGAGCGACGAGCTGCTGCTTCGTCACCGCTGGAACCTTGTGGATGAACCATGTCAGGATCGGCTCGCCGTAGTTCGTTGGCCCAACCTTGAAGTGGGACAGATACTGCGACCCAAGAACAACTCCCGTCCCGAACTCGCGTCCCTGCAACATGAGCGACATCAGCACGGGGAACTCGTATTGCATGATGTTCGTCGCTTCGTCAACGAGAAGGAACGAGTTGAGCCTCCGTTGCTGAACACCATCTGCGTTCATCTCAAATGGCCATTTCTGCTGACGGAGCATGTAGTCGTAATACAAGTTCAGGAAGAGAACGACCAAGGCATTCTTCATATTCTGGTCATAGCCGAGCTCGTTGAGGGCTACAACTAGAACCCCATCGTTTAGGAGTTTCTCAAATGACTCGAGGTGCGAGGGCTCATCGCTAAATACCTGTCCGATCACGAATGGGTTCAATACGGCCACCACTGCGTCAGCAGCACCCGCAAGACTCCCGTAACGCTCCAAGACGGCCGCCAGTGTTGGAGGAGAGCCGTCCTGTTCGGCAAACAAATCGGTGATCGCAGTGGCAAGGTTGTTGCGTTGTAGCGGGCCAATCCCACCATAGATTCTCGTAATTACATCGATGAATGCCTGCGCCTTCTGATAGGCCAGAAGAGGGGTGTACTTGCCCGTAAGCGCGAAGACATTTAGCGGGATCCCCTCGGGTCGTAACACTTTGCCACCGACAGCTTTGAGGAAACTTGCATCTTGATAATCAGACTTGTAGTCAAAGACCAGAATTGAAAGCGGAGAGGGTTGACAGTCACTAGCAGCCCGCCTCAGCTTGAGCATTAGGGATTTGAGTAGTTGCGTCTTTCCAGTTCCGAGGTCTCCAACTACACCGATGTTCATCTGGTTCAAGTCGGTATTACCGGGCCAGTAGTCGGCCTGCGCATCGCCAACCGACTCCAAGAAGCGTCCGACTGGGAACCGGACGCCCCCAAGACACTCGTCATTGCTGTGACCGGCGGTCTCAGCGGTAG
>JAQCBM010000199.1 GCA_027729865.1 Actinomycetota bacterium | reverse complement strand
CCAATCTCGACCTGGTGATACCAGGGAAATACCTGCTCAGAGGTGGTACCGCTGGGCCCAACAGCCCAGGTAGGGCGGCTAGGCCCAGCGATCGCCGGGCGTGAACACTGTCTTTTATACTGGAAAGTGTCACAGTAAGCAATACCGTTTAGTTACACTCTTCGACGGTTAGTGGTACGTGTCGCGGGCGTGAAAGAACCCACGGCCTACGCAAGCCGACATTCATTCCAACTATCGAGGAGGAAACTCTTGATTAACCCCAGGAAGCGAGTAGCCAAGCGCCTCGCATCTGGCCTTCTGGCCGGTGCGCTGGTCTTTGGTGGGCTTGCGATCTCCGGTGGCACGGCCAGCGCCGTGACACCGTCCACTACCGGCACCCGCATTGCGGGCTCCGACCGTTACTCCACCGCTGCTGCGCTCGCGACCAAGTTCGTCGCCGCCCGCACCAGCGCCGTGTGGAAGGGCAACATCGTCGTCGCCTCGGGAGACAACTTCCCCGACGCTCTCGCCGCTGCTCCGCTCGCCAAGCTCAATGACGCACCCATCCTTCTCGTTCCGTCGAACGGCACCATGCCGTCGGCCGTCCGTGACTGGCTGCTCATTAACCGCGCTGAAATCCAGGGCGAAACCGCTCCGAAGCTCGTGGTCGTCGGTGGAACCTCCTCGGTTCCGGAATCAACCGTCACCACCATGCTGTCGGTCCTGAACGAAGGCCTCACCACGCCCAAGGCTGCTGCCACGCGCGTGTCGGGCGCCGACCGTTACGCCACCGCTGCTGCGGTGAACGCCACCACCGGCGTGATCGATGCGGCCGACTCGGCCATCATCGTGAGCGGTGCGTCGTTTGCTGACGCCGTGTCGGCTTCGGTTCTCGCCTTCGCCGCCGAATGGCCGGTCGTCCTGATCCCGGGCAACACGCTCGGCGCAGCAGGTCTGGCCACGCTGTCGGCGTTCCGCACTGCGTCGACCAACGACGAGCTCTACATCGTCGGTGGACCGGCTGCCGTGTCGACCTCGGTCGAAGAAGAACTGGTGAACGCTGGCTTCGCGTACAGCAAGATCACCCGTATCGCTGGTGCCGACCGCTACCTGACCTCGACCGCCGTGAACTCGTTCATGACCACGGCTGCCTCGGGCGTCAACACGGCCTTCACCGGTGCCAACGTGTACCTCGCCACCGGCGAGAACTTCGCTGACGCCGTTGCTGCCGCTCCGTACCTCGCCGCCAAGACTGGCGCCAACGAGGGTCTGCACCTCCAGCTCACCGCGACCTCGTCGCTGTCGGCTGGCGCCGCTGGCCTCATCGGTGCGCTTGCCGCTGCGGGAGCCCCGGCCACCCTCGGCGCCATCGGTGGCTCGTCGGCAGTCGCTGACACCACTCTTGCTGCTGCGGTTGCCGCTGCTCAGAGCACCAACGTCGCTTCGCAGCTCACCTGCCAGGAAGGTTCCGACACGGTGCTTCTCACCATCGGTGGAAAGGCGTTCAACGCGGCTGAGAAGGCTGCGACCGGTATCAACACCACCGACCTCGTGGTCAATGGCGCCTCGAACGGTGCTGCTGCTGGTGCTGCTACCTACGTTGCTGGCCCCGACGGAACCGCTGACGCGATTGCCCTGGTCGCCGTCAACGGCTCGGGCGCGGGCAACATCCTCGCCAAGGGCGATGTCATCTCCTTCGGTGGAAACCTCGAAGGCGCGTCGACCACCAAGCGTGCAATCGCCGCCTCGACCTGCACCGTCGCCGACGATGCCACCGCTCCGGTGATCACCATCACCGCTGCCTCGCCGCAGGCTTCGGGCTCCGAAGTCGGTGCGCTGTACCTCACCTCGAGTGAGCCGGTTGCATACGACGCATCGACCACCGCCAACGCTGGTGTGCTCGAAGGTGACGACATCACCTCGACCAACGCCAACGTCGTGGCTGCAGGCAACGTGCTGACAGCACTCGACGACCCCGCGTCCATAGGCTTCGCCTCGAAGTTCAAGGTTGTGCTTCAGGACATCGGCCCGCTCGCTGAGGCCCTCGTCGCCGGTGACGTGATCACCGTCGCCGCTGGTCAGAAGGACCTCGCCGGAAACGCGTCGCTCGCCGCGACCGCCACGGTTGCTGCCACGGCTGACGCCGTTGCTCCGACCGCAACTGGCGCCATGGCGTGCGTAACCGCTGGCCAGGTGACTGGTGCCGCCGGTGGCGTGACCGTGACCGCGGTGACCGCCGCCAAGGGTGGTTCGAAGGACGGCGCAGCCGGCTTCGGCTACAAGGTCTCGGTGGTCAACAAGCGTGGCCAGGTGCTGCCGTCGATCGCGATCGATGATGCCGCCAAGGCCATCGTGATCTCGGCCGACACGGCGTACTCGAGTGTCGACGACGTGGTGAAGTTCGCTTCGAACCGCGCCGTCAGCACTGACTGGGCCTTCAGCGGAGCGGGCAGCCTCACGGCAACCGCTTCGGCGACCGCCCTCACCGTTGCCAAGACCCAGACCTGCAAGGTGACCCTCACCTTCTCGGAAAACATCCAGTCGACAGTGACGGTCTCGTTGACCGTGGCCGGTGTGCCGGTGACCGCTTCGGTTTCCGCCTCTCGCAGCACCTCTCCCCACAACGTGGTCACCGTGTCGTTCGACTCGGTGAAGGGTGCCATCCCGGCCGGTGCAGTCGTCGCCACCTACGCGGTGACCGACATTGCCGGTAACGCGGGTGCCTCGTCCACGAGCATCTGAGTTAGTCAGTAACTCTGCACGAAGCCCCGGGGGAAACCCCGGGGCTTCTGCTTTGTGGGGGCTCGGTTCGTGATCGAACCCCTGTGTCAAGGTGGGGAGGTGATGATGCACAAATCAGTAGCTGTCGGTGTGCTGATGTTTGCGATCGCCGCGTGCTCAGCCGCCGTCACCGAACCGCAGCCCACTGCGACGTCCACCTCATCGACTTCCTCATCATCCGCGCCGTCGACTGCGTCATCGCCCTCCTCGTCGACTGCGTCATCGCCCTCCTCGTCGACCACCTCATCGACTTCCACGTCGACCGTGGCCGAGCCGATTACCGACGGTCCTCCGGTGTGGACGCAGGCGGCATCGCCGTCGCCAACCGACGACTGCAAGATCGCCGACGGTCTGCCGTCCGAACTCCTGGCCGAAGGCCGAGGAGGCATGTGGAACGGCATGAAAGCTCGAGGTCCGGTCGGCTTTCCGTGGCGGTCGGCCAACTACTTTCCGAACACCGGCTCACTGAACATGTTGGCCGTACTGGTCGCGTTCTCCGACACGTCCAAGTTCGTGGACAACCCGCACGACTATTGGGATCCACAGGTCCGACAGATCGAAAAGTGGTCGACGTTCTGGTCGCAAGGTGCCATGACCTTCACCTTCGACGTGGTCGATCAATGGGTCGAACTTCCCTTCCCGTCGTTCGAAGCGCCGGCATCCGACACCGCTCTCGCCGCGGCGATCGTGGAACGGCTTCCGGCCGACATCGATCTCGGGTCGGTCGACGCCGTTTTTCTGTATTGGGCCCCCGGAATCACCGCCGGAACACGTTCCGATTTCGGTCTGCGGGTGAACAGCATCGACGAGCGCGAACGCGACCCGAACGACCCCACGATCAGGCAGATGGTCTGGTCATCGGACCTCTATCACTACGAAGATTCCGGACTCCTCACCGTCGACACGAAACGCAACAGCCTGTGGACCCATCTCGTGCACGAGATCTTGCACGAGATGAACATGAACCTCCACGGGCCAGGAAACGGGTGGGCCACTGGTGTCGGCCAGAACCACTATCCCACCCAACAAAGCGGACAGTCGGTCGCACTCGTCGCCTGGGAGCAGTTCCTCCTGAGTTGGATGAACGACGAACAGGTTCACTGCATCACGCCGAGTGACCTCGCCACCACCCAGAACGTGATCCTCACACCATTGGAAGTGTACGGAGGCGAACGACGGGTGATCATCGTTCCTCTCTCCGAATCCGATGTCGTGGTCGTCGAATCCCGACGACCGATCGGCTACTCGGCGACGTGGGATCCGAGCAACAGCGGTTTGCTCGTCTACACCGTCAACCCGCAGGTACCCGAACAAGTCGACCATGTGCCACAGGACTGCGGCAACGACCCGACCTACACGAAATGGGCCTACTACCTCTTCCCCGATCAAGAAACCGAAGACCCGACCACATGGTGCGGAGCCCGCGGCGGTGTGTTCTACCCGGCGATCGTGAACGTGGGCGAAACAGTCACCCACAACGGCATGCGGATCGAACTGGTGCACTCGACAGACGGAGAAGACTTCGTGACGGTCACCGCCGTCGACTGAGCGCGAAAAGAGTGTGACCGCAGAGGTTGCGAAACAGCTGAATAAAGTCCACCTTGGATGTCGCACGCCATCACGTCGCGCTGTGTCGTCGGGGACGGCGAGTGCCGTGGGGCTGTTTATCGCTTGGTGTCCTGACCCGGAGTCGCGTGGATGCGGTACCGTCGGAGCAATGGGACGGCT
>JAQCBM010000198.1 GCA_027729865.1 Actinomycetota bacterium | reverse complement strand
CTGCCAATTGAGCTATGGGGGAATGAAGCGAGCAGAACCTTACCAAGGCAGGACCTCAGGGCCGTGGCCCCTACGACCCACTCCTAGATTCCCAAGGACCCGCGCAATTCGCTCAGGATCCCGTCGGCCTGCACCCGCAACGACTGATCATTCGGATCCAGTCCTGCGTCGAACACCACCGACCAACTGATGCCATCGAGGCCACCTCCTGGCGAACGCCGCGCCACGAAGTGAGCGCCCGCATTCTCGGTGAGGTCGCGGTACTCGGAAATCACCACGGTGTCGGTGACCCGATCACGGACAGCAGCGGGAAGGTCGCGTGGATCCTCGAGACGAATGCGCAACCGGGGCGGACCACTCTCGCCTTGGAAGTCGATAACGAAGTCGGGCTGCTCCCAGCTGCCCTTGATGACGTTCTGCCACGCGATCCGGCTTCCCGAACGCATTTCGTAGAGGGCCTGATCGGTCGCAACCACGAGCGAGGTGTCTTGATCAGTTGCGTCGCCGATCCCCCACGCGATGACGCGTTCACTATCGGGGATTCCACTGTCGTGGCGAGATTGCGCGGACAAGCGAGGACGCTTCATCACGACTGGCCGACCGCTTCCTTCAGCAAACTTCGCCGGTATTGCTGGAGAGCCTGCAGTTCCTGACCGAGCTGCTGCTGTTCCGCCTGATCCTCCGCCCGCTGCAATCGACCCATCAGATCCTCTACTCGACGACCGGCGTCGATCTCAAGCAAGCGAGCGATCACACCGATCGCGTACCTCGAATCGTGTCCGTCCATCGCCGGCAGCGGCTCCACCGCAAGTTCACGAACAAGGGATCGAACATCGTCATCGGGACACTCCGCGAGAACGGCATCGATCCACGCCAAACCGTCCTTGTCCGCCTGCGGCCCCCCAGCAGCGACGATCGCCTCGTGAACCCGAACAGCTCGCGGATGCGTGAAGGCAGGAGTCTCGACACTCGCGTACCACTCGGTAACAACCCCGGGGTGCTGCAGTGCGCACTTCAAGGCTTCCCGCTCGACCACCAGCGCTGGGTCTCCAGCCCTCGGTGCGCGAGAACTCGACGTTCGACCCGCCGGCGCGGAGGCTGATCCCCCGCCAACCGCCTTGGAGACTTCGGCGACATCCATGCCGAGCCAGCCGGCTAGCCGACGCGTGTATTCCGGCCGTAACGCTGAATCGCGGATCTTCGCCACGATCGGCGCGGCGTCACGAAGGGCGGCAATGCGACCTTCGGCCGAGTTGAGGTCGTACGCGGCGATTGTGGATTTGATCGCAAACTCGAACAGCGGAACACGGTTCTCCACTAGATCACGAATAGCGGAGTCTCCCTGTTGCAACCGCAGATCACACGGATCTAAGCCGGAGGACTCCACGGCAACGAAGGTCTGCGAGACGAACTTCTGATCCTCGGAGAAGGCACGCATCGCGGCCTTCTGCCCTGCTGCGTCGCCATCGAAGGTGAAGACGACTTGGCCCTTCATCTGATCGTCGTCCATCAAGAGTCTGCGCAAAACCTTGATGTGGTCGGCACCAAAGGAGGTACCGCACGTTGCCACCGCGGTGGTGACGCCGGCGAGGTGGCAGGCCATCACATCGGTGTATCCCTCGACGATCACCGCCTGCTGGTTCTTGGAGATTTCTTTACGAGCTAGATCGATGCCGTACAGCACCTGGCTCTTTTTGTAGATCGGGGTTTCCGGGGTGTTCAAGTACTTGGGGCCATCGTCGTCGTCGGTCAACTTGCGTGCACCGAAACCGATGACCTCGCCACCGAGGTCGCGGATGGGCCAGACCAACCGACCTCGGAATCGGTCATAGACACCGCGGTTGCCTTGGCTGACCAGGCCCCCGGCAAGCAATTCCTCGTCAGTGAATCCCTTGCCGCGTAAGTGAGACGTGAGCGCATCCCACGACTGCGGGGCGTACCCGACCCCGAAATGTTCGGCTGTGCTGGCATCGAATCCACGGGAGGTGAGGAACTCTCGACCAACCTGCGCCGCCGGGGTCACCAACTGCTCAACGTAGAAGGCTGCGGCGAGCTTGTGGGCCTCGACCAACCGAGTGCGCACGCCCTGCTGCCTATTGATCGCCGCGCCACCTTCGACGTAGCGAAGTTGCACGCCAGCCTTGTCTGCGAGCTTCTCGATGGTCTCAGCGAAGGACAGGTGATCGACCTTCTGCACGAAGTTGATGACGTCGCCACCTTCACCGCAGCCAAAGCAGTACCACATACCGCGGCTGGGAGTCACGTGGAAACTTGGGGATCGCTCATCGTGGAAGGGGCACAGTCCCTTGAGGCTGCCGCCACCAGCGGACTTCAACGTGACGTATTCGCGGACTACTTCATCTATCCGGGCCCGCTCACGGACGAGGGCTACGTCCTCGTCACGAATCCGCCCGGCCATGTCCGAATACTAGGTTCGAGCCGTGACGGTGCCCGAATGCCGTTATTGGCGCCCGTCCACCCATGGACCGACGGTGTCTGTTTCCTCAGACCCCATGGCCTTCAGGTCTGCCGTGAGTTGAGAATCAGCAAGATGGTCCGGTAGCCGAGCAAAGAACTCATCGCCCGGAAAAGATGTTCGACGCTTCGGTGACTCGCTTTCCATACCTGCAATCTAACTGCCAAGCCGCCTCACTGCACCCGTCATTACCGCACGAGGCGCTTGTGCCAGTGCACCAGGCTCACGTCGGTGAGGCTGGCCACCTGGTCGATCACCACCCTGAACCGCTCAGCATCGGTGGTTGCCGCAAGGTACGTGGGCCGCAGCCAGGCTTCGAGGGATCGCCCTTCGTCGAGCGTGAGTGCGTGTACGAGTTCGGCGATCATTGTGCGCTGACGGGCGTATTCGGCTTCGGCGCCTTCGCGGTGCATGACGTACTTCACGGTGATCGCCTTCATGACGGCCACTTCCTGGCGGACTTCATCGGGCACCACGAGTTGAGCGTCGTAGCGCGTGAGCCGTCCGTCGCCGTACTCCATTTGGGTGGCGATCTGCGCAGTGACGCAGAAGCGGCCGATCAGGTAACTGGTGAATCGCTTGAGTTCGATCATGTCTTTGTGTGATCCGCTAAAGCCCGTAGGCCAGTAGTCGAGTCCGCGAAGCCGATCCAGTGCGCCTGTGAGTTCATCGACCGACGCTTCGGGCAAGTAACGGTCGTGGGCGATGGCGACGATCTCATCGCGAACTTCACCAAGACCGAGCCACTCAGGTTCCACCAGACCTACGTGGACGGCGTCTTCGACGTCGTGCACGGAATACGCAACGTCGTCGCTCCAATCCATCACCTGCTCTTCCAAGCAGGTGCGCTCGCCAGGCGCACCTTGGCGCAGCCACGTGAAAACGTCGGCGTCGTCGGCGTAATAGCCGAACTTTCCCTCCAGCCCAGGGCCGCCCGCACCCCGTGGCCACGGGTATTTGCACGACGCGTCCAAGCACGCGCGAGTGAGATTCAGCCCCGCGCTGCGATCGGCTTCGACGTCGAAGACTTTCGCCTCCAAGCGGGTAAGCACCCGCAGAGTCTGCGCGTTGCCTTCGAAACCACCAATGGAATCAGCAAGGCGATTCAATTCGTCCTCACCGTTGTGACCGAAGGGCGGATGACCGAGGTCGTGCGCAAGTCCAGCAACCTCCACCACATCCGGATCGCACCCGAGTGCTTCGCCGAGTTCGCGCGCGATCTGGGCGACCTCGAGCGTGTGGGTGAGTCGAGTGCGCGGGAAGTCGGCCTGCCCGGCGACCATCACCTGGGTCTTGGCTGCCAGACGTCGAAGCGCTGATGAGTGCAAGACCCGGGCTCGATCACGGGCAAACGGACTGCGCACGCCTTCTTTGATGGGTTCGACCACCACGCGTGCGGTATCGGCATCGGTATAGCCGGGAACCTCGCGTGCGGAACTCACACGGTGACAGTACCGAGACTGGGTTTGCGGGATCAGCCGGTGATGATCGTCGGCAGGGTCCAGCGGGTGAGCGCATGGTGGCGCAGGAGCGCTGCCACCTCGCGACCTACGTAGTCCGAAGTCAGGGACACATTCGAGCCGTGATCTGTAGGCGAGATATGCGCGTCGATGCCCAGCCCGCTCGCAGTGGCTTGGACTCGGGCTGCATGCGCAGGGTCCGTGACGATGGTGGCTGAAACCCAGCCCAGGTCACGCATCACCGAGGCAACAACACTCAACGGCCCCACGGTGTCTGCGCCGGCATCAAAGGTGACCACATCCGCTGCAGGAACGCCGCGAAGCTGCAGCGCACGCTGGGTAATTTCATGCGTGCGCGGCGGCCCGGTGATGACCACCACGGGAGCAACTCCATCGCGATACAAGGTGGCCGCATGGTCGATACGCGCTGCGCGGGTTGCTTCCGGATCACCCCAGACTCGCCCCGGATCGAGCACCACGATCGCCTGGGTGGTGCTGCGGTCGTCGAGTTGCGATGCCACGACGACCTGGACTGTGGCGCCAACCGGGATCATCAACA
>JAQCBM010000197.1 GCA_027729865.1 Actinomycetota bacterium | reverse complement strand
AAGTACGGACCAACGTCAGGGCGGGCCTTCCCACCAACAACGACGCTCGCCCCGCGTTCCACAGCATCATCAACGTGAGCAGCAACGCGGTCGAGCTGCTTTTCGGAGATCAATGAACCAACATCCGATCCCCAGCCCACGTGCGCAGACATACGCAACGCTTCGGTCCTGCGCGCGAATGCAGCGAGGAACGCCTCGAACTCACTCTCGTGCACGTAGATGCGCTCCATCGAGATGCACAGTTGCCCGGAGTTGGAAAAACTCCCCCGCACCGCGATCGATGCCGCCCACTCCGGTTCGGCATCGGCACGCACGATCATCGCGTTCTTGCCACCTAGTTCCATAGAGCAGCCGATCAATCGCTCTCCACAGCGCTGCGCCACCTGCCGGCCCACTGCAGTGGATCCGGTGAACATCACGTAATCAGAACGATCGATCACCCACGGACCTACTACTGGGCCCTCTCCGGACACAACCGTGAACACGCCCTCAGGAAGCCCCGCCTGCGCAAGCAGGTCAGCGATCCACAACGCAGAGAGCGTGGTCTGCAGATCAGGCTTCAACACGATCGCGTTGCCGGCGATCATCGCGGGGATCGCATCGCTGATCGCCAAGGTCAACGGATAGTTCCAGGGAGCGATGACTCCCACCACACCCTTGGGCACCCGCAACTCGGTAACCCCGACCAACCCGGGGAAAGCACCCAAGTGTCGGCGCGGACGCAGCAACCGCCGAGCATCGCGCGCGTAGTGACGAGCGGTGATGCACACATCCAGCACTTCTTCGTTTGCGTCCTTGCGCGCCTTGCCCGTCTCCTGCTGCACCAGGTCCAAGCCCGCATGCCGGTTCTCCAGCAGTAGATCGTGGAAGCGCAGCATCACCGCGCAGCGGGATGACAGCGACATCGCAGACCAGCCTGGTTGCGCGGAACGAGCTCGTTGAAAGGCTGCATCGACGTCGCCCTCGGTACTCGTCAGAAGTGCGTACAGGTGCTTACCCGTGAATGGTTCGATCACCTCACGAGTGGGTCCAGAAGCCACAAGGCGCTTCACCAGCAGAGACTCATTCACGTTTGGCATCACTCAACCTTCTTGCCCTTCAACGATGACGGTGCCAGCTTCTTCGATGAGCGGCTGGAAAAAGATTCCCCATTCGATCACCGATGTGCTCAGAGTGTTCCAGGTGACCTCACGATCAATCTCGTCGTACTGATGTATGACCCAGTTCCTATTCGCGATGGCATCAGACCACAGAACTCCTTGGGGCGGCGTGATGCCCGCAGCAGAAAGTCGTCGAGACAACTCACCGATCTTCATCATCAAAGAATCGCCAGCCTCCTGACTCAACGGATTCGCAAGGTACTCCGCTTTACCCTCATCCACGATCTGCTGAACGAGCACCAGCCAATCACGCAAGTGCAGCAGTTCCTTAGCCGTTTTCCTATCCATCATCGACCTGCCATCACAGAAGAATTGCCTCACGTTTAATGTCGTCGTCTATCACGGGTTTGAGTCCGCCATAACTCACGACATCGACCGGTCGGCCGAGCAACTCGGACAGGATTAGGCGGAGTTTCTCGAAATCTCCGAGAGTGGCGCCTTTGGGGGGGCGAACGAGCAAATCGACGTCCGATGTGGCGGTGCCCTGACCACGCGCTATCGAACCGAAAACAGCAACGTCCGTGAATCCAAACTCCTCAGCCACGTCCTTGATGATCGGTGCTGCCGCAGTCACGACTTCGCTGGGTTCCATCGTTGCGACGCGCTTGGCTCCTTTGACCAGCTGACTGATGGCCGGCTGGGTGATGCCGAGTTGGTCTCCGACCTGCTCTTGGGTGTGCCCAGTGAGGACCATGGCTCGTACAGCCAGGGCGCGAGTCAGGCGCGCTCGCTCTTCGTCGGCGCGGGCGGCCACGACCCTGTCCACGAGCAACATAAGGTCACTTTATATCTATCATCGCCACATCGCCGCGGCTACTGTTACCGCTGGAATTCGGACACCTACGGGGTCGTGACGACCATGTCGACGCGCTGGAATTCCTTGAGGTCCGAATAGCCGGTAGTGGCCATCGCCTTGCGAAGTGCGCCGACGATGTTG
The DNA here is from genome assembly GCA_027729865.1 of Actinomycetota bacterium. GTDB lineage: Bacteria > Actinomycetota > Actinomycetes > S36-B12 > S36-B12 > S36-B12. The sequence continues at coordinate 2,433 of JAQCBM010000197.1, read as the reverse complement.
ACCGTGCCATCGGCGCGATGGGACGGGCCGTTCATGATCTCGGCGAAGGTACCCACCTGAGCCATGATGTGGCGCTCTCCGCGCGGCAGTTCCGGGTGCCAGGCTTCCGCCCCCCAGTGCGCGCCTTGTCCGGGAGCATCGGTTGCGCGAGCAAAAACAGAACCAACCATCGCAGCGTCGGCGCCGCACGCGAATGCTTTGACGATGTCGCCGCTTGAACCCATTGATCCGTCGGCGATCACATGCACGTAGCGGCCACCAGACTCATCGAGATAGTCACGCCGAGCCGCAGCCACCTCGGCGACCGCAGTGGCCATCGGCACACGTACGCCGATCACATCTGCAGTGGTGTGACTTGCGCCGCCACCGAAACCGACGAGCACGCCGGCAGCACCGGTGCGCATCAAGTGCAGTGCTGCTTGACGGGTGCTGCAACCACCCACGATCACGGGCACATCGAGTTCGTGGATGAATTCCTTGAGATTCAGTTGCTCGCCGTTGCTGGTCACGTGCTCGGCAGAGACGGTGGTGCCGCGGATCACGATGATGTCCGCGCCGGCCTTGGCCGCGATCGGTGCGAGTTCGGCGGTGCGCTGCGGGGAGACCGCAACCGACACGGTGATGCCCGCATCTTTCATCTCGTCGATGCGCTGCTTGATGAGCCCGGGATCCACGGCGGCATCGGCGTAGATGCGCTGCAGGTGCGCGGTTGCCGCGGCGGCGTCCTCGGAGGCGATTCGGGTGAACAGCGGGGCCGGATCCGCGTAGCGGGTCCACAGCCCCTCGAGGTTCAGCGAAGCCAGGGCACCAAGGCGGGCGAGTTCGATGGCGCTGGCCGGCGAGACAACCGAGTCCATGGGGGCGACCAGCAGCGGGGTGGGGAAGGAATAGGCGTCGATGTTCCACGCGGTGGAGACGTCCTCGGTGTTACGGGTGCGCCGGCTTGGAGCAATCGCAACCTCGTCGAACGAGTAGGAGCGGGCGGCTTCTTTCGAGCCGCCGATCAGCACATCGGCCATGGTTACCGCCCTGAGTAGTTGGGGGCTTCGAGCATCATCTGCACGTCGTGCGGATGGCTCTCGCGAAGTCCGGCTGAGGTGATCTGCACGAAGCGGCCACGTTCGATGAGTTCGGCGATGGTCGCGGTGCCCGCGTAGCCCATCGCAGCGCGCAGTCCACCCACGAGCTGGTGCGCAACAGCAGAGAGTGGTCCGCGGTAGGCGACCATGCCTTCGATGCCCTCGGGCACGAGTTTGTCATCGCTCAGGACGTCGTCCTGGAAGTAACGGTCCTTGCTATAGGAGCGTGCTTGACCACGGGACTGCATCGCACCCAGGGATCCCATGCCACGGTAGGACTTGAACTGCTTTCCGTTCACGAAGACCACATCCCCGGGTGCTTCCTCACAGCCGGCGAGCAGCGAGCCGAGCATCACGGTGCTTGCGCCAGCCACGATCGCCTTAGCGATGTCGCCGGAGTACTGAATGCCACCATCGCCAATCACCGGCACACCGGCGGGAGAACAGGCTCGGTACGCCTCATTGATTGCGGTGATCTGCGGGACTCCCACACCCGCCACCACGCGGGTGGTGCAGATCGACCCGGGGCCCACGCCTACCTTTACGCCGTCCGCACCGGCATCGACGAGGGCCTTTGCGCCCTCGAAGGTTGCGACGTTTCCACCAACGACGTCGATACTCGTTTCTTTCTTCAATCGGCGGACCATGTCGATGACTGCTCGTGAATGACCGTGCGCTGTATCAACCACGAGGAAGTCCACGCCTGCTTCGACCAGTGCGCTGGCCCGCTTCTCGGCGTCCTCCCCCACACCTACCGCGGCGCCGACCACAAGCCTGCCGTCAGCGTCCTTGGTTGCATGCGGGTACTTGTCGGACTTAACGAAATCCTTGACCGTGAATAGTCCTTTGAGTTTGTTTTCCGCATCGACGATGGGTAACTTCTCAACTTTGTGCTGGGCAAGCAATGCGAGAGCATCGTCGGGATCGATACCCACCGGTGCAGTGACCAGCGGCATCCGCGTCATCACCTCATGTACCGGACGCGACATGTCTTCTTCGAAACGCATATCGCGGTTGGTCACGATCCCCTGCAAGGTTCCCGACTCATCGACAACCGGAACACCGGAGATTCGGTAGCGGCCGCACATCGCATCAACGTCAGCGAGGGAATCGTTCGGGCTGCACGTGATGGGGTTGCCGACCATGCCGGCTTCAGATCGCTTCACAAGATCGACCTGACCGGCTTGCTCGTCAAGGGGCAGGTTTCGGTGGAGAACGCCCGCTCCGCCCTGACGCGCCATGGCGATCGCCATTCGGGCTTCGGTGACGGTGTCCATCGCACTGGACACCAGCGGCATTTTCACCGCGATATTGCGCGTGACGTAACTCGCGGCGATGACGTCGCTGGGGACAA
>JAQCBM010000196.1 GCA_027729865.1 Actinomycetota bacterium | reverse complement strand
GAAAGTGATGCGCTCGCGTTCTGCTAGGGCTTCGATCGCTGCCTCCGCTCGTTCACCAATCCCGCGCTTGGGAACGTTGAGAATGCGACGCACCGACACTTCGTCGCCCGGGTTCGCGATGGCCCGCAGGTAGGCCAAGGCATCGCGAACTTCGCGCCGCTCGTAGAAGCGAACACCTCCGACTACCTTGTAGGGCATTCCCATTCGAATGAAGACTTCTTCGACGGAGCGAGACTGGGCGTTGGTCCGATAGAAGACAGCCACATCTCCAGGGCGATAGCCATGTTGATCGACCAGCGTGTCGATTTCCTCGCTGATGAACGACGCCTCATCATGTTCGTCGTCGCCCACGTACCCGACGATCTGCTCCCCCGCGCCTTCTTGCGTCCACAGTTTCTTCTCTCTGCGCGCGGAGTTATTCGAGATGACTGCATTAGCCGCACTGAGGATGTTTTGTGTGGAGCGATAGTTCTGCTCAAGGAGAATCGTGGTTGCGTTGGGAAAGTCGCGCTCGAATTCCTCGATATTGCGAATCGTGGCGCCACGGAAGGCGTAGATCGACTGATCGGCATCACCGACCACCACCAAGCTGGCAGGTGGCAACGGTCCATCGGACGGACCCACGAGTTCACGGATGAGCACGTACTGCGCATGGTTGGTGTCCTGATACTCATCAACGAGCACGTGACGGAATCGACGCCGGTAATGCTCGGCAACGTCGGGGAACAATTGCATCAACGCGACCGTCGATCCGATGAGATCGTCGAAATCGAACGCGGAGGCTCGCGTAAGCCTGCGCTGGTATTCGCCATACGCCTGGGCCACCGTGGATTCCATGTGGTTGTTCGCCTGGGAGGCGTAAGCCTCATAGTCGATGAGTTCGTTCTTGGCGTTCGACACTTGGGCAAGGAAGGACCGAGCCGGATAGCGCTTCGGGTCCAGATCAAGATCGCGGATCACCATTTGCATCAAACGAAGCGAGTCGGTTTGGTCGTAGATGCTGAACGAGGTGGACATCCCCAGCCGCCCAGCCTCCTTGCGCAGAATGCGTACGCACGCGCTGTGGAACGTCGACACCATCATTGCCCGCGACGCAGGCCCCACGAGTTCGGCCACTCGCTCTTTCATCTCGGCCGCAGCTTTGTTCGTGAAGGTGATGGCGAGGATCTGTCCGGGATTGGCATCCCCCGTGGCTAGCAGGTGGGCGATGCGCCTGGTGAGAACTCGGGTCTTGCCCGAACCTGCTCCCGCGACGATCAGCAACGGTCCGCCCCGGTGCTCGACCGCCGCCTGCTGAGAGGGGTTGAGGTCATGCACCAAAGATCCGGGATCCATCACCAGGTGATCCTAGGTAGCGGGTGTGACGAGGAGTTCGCGTGCTACTTCACCTGAACGGAGGATTGGAGCTCCTCGCCGGAGAATCCACCGAGCACTTCGCCATCCTTGGCGTAGTAATACAAGGCGACCGAGTAGATGCCGCGCATCGCGCTGATGACGAGTGCGCCGAGCATGATGATGAGGAAACCGATCACTGCGGTGGTGATTCCGGCGATGACGGTTGCCGTGTTGTTCACGAACACCAAAGCGATGCCACCGATCATGATCAATACGCCCGGAAGCACCACGATCAGGGCTACCAAGCCACCGATGCGAACGCCACCCGCGAGCTGGGTTCCCCATTGCTTCTTGAACATGCTGCTGGAGGTCTTGATGGCGTTGATGGGCGACGCCTTCTCGATCATCATGACCGGAAGCACGAAGAACGTGATGAGCCGCCACATCACATCGGCGGCCGCGGCAATCACATTTCGTAGCAGAACCCCGACCACATTTCCCTGGCCGTTGCCGCGCACAAGGCCAATGAGGACAGACACAACCGTCTGAATCGCCGACCACGCGACCAGCGACCCGAAACGACCGAAGGCTGCGGATAATCCCTTGCCAACCGATGCGTTCCTGCCGTGCATTTCCTCATCGACGGCCGCAACCAAGCCGGCTGCCGGGAACGTGACGACCGCTTGCACACCGAAGACCAGGGCGATCGCAAGTACGAGAGCAACCCAGTTGTTATCCGACTCGAGGAAATACAGGGCCGGTATTCCGAGTACCGCGAGCGGAATAACGCTGAGTACAACACCGATGATCGGGAAGGCAAATAGGTAGGGGTTCGCTTTGAGTACCGCCCAGGCCTTCTTTGTGACGACTTTGCTGGATTTCCACGCACCACGACGAGCCATGTGACGATGCTAACGAAAATTTGCTTTAGCGGACGTAACCGACGATCTTCACGTTCGCTTTTGTTTTCGCGGACGACGCCAACGCGATGAGCCCCTCATCGCCAATTTCCGCAACCAACAAGGTGGAGGTCTTGCCGTCAACTGGGACAGCAGCTGAAGTGGCCCCACGATCCACTCCGCCCACGGCGTACGCGGCGAAACGCCCCGCCTCACCACGGCCCTTGGCGGTGACTCGCAAGATCACTGCGCTGACTTTCTTCTTCTTTTTCGGGACTCGGCCTACACCGCGCGCCTTCACAACCTTCACTTCACCCGCGTCGAACCGTCCCTTATGCAGACCAGTGGGAGGGAGCCCAATTGCTCGTGCAGGTTCTGCTCCAACGCTGTAGCCGAGAACATCCACACGAACCTGCACGGCCGTCTTGTCGGGGGCCTTGATTTGCACAGCTCCACCGGAGACCGGAACCACCCGCATCGTGGTTCGCGCACCGCGCTTGGGCACTTTGACCCCAGCACTGTTGGTCTTTTCGGTGCCCACCCCGATGCGAAGACGACCCTTGGCGTCGGCTTCTCGTGTGGTGATCGCAACTAATGCCGTGTTCGCCTGCGGTACAACTCCCGCGAGCGCAACCGTTCGAACCTCACCGGGCTGCAACGGACCGAGCGCCGCCGATTCGTAGCCAACCTCCGCGCCGATTCCGTAGAAACCCTCCTCCACGGCCTCGGGCGGCGCAGGTGCCGGTTGCTCGGGCGCCGGTTGCTCGGGCGCCGGCGCAGCAGGTTGCTCAGGTACCGGTGCTACCGGTGCACCCGGGATCTCGCCGAGAGCACCGGCCCACGTCAGCGAGATATGGATGTGGTTGCGATGGCAGTAGTTGTCGTGCTTCTCCTCGGGTTTGGCGAAGCAGCCCTTCAACTCGGTCCAACCGCGATCCATTGCATATCCACGCCAGAAGCGATCGTGCCAACCGATGTACATGATCCCCAACTGCAGGGCATGTCCGTAAGGACGACCATTCGCATCAGGACCCAACAACCAGTTCAAGAAAGCTTCTGCGTTCGCCCGCTGCTGCGGATCGCGCACATCGACCATCCAGTCGATCGCACGGCCTTCCTTGTGCTCGCTCGTTCCACCCTTATCGCAATCGCGTGGGATCCACGTGTACTGATTCGCTCCGTACGTGCCCTTGATGATCTGCTCCAGGCGCAACGCACCCGCTTTGGGTGAGGCCTCGCAGGTGGTCTGGGGTTCGTAGTTGATCGTCACCGGTAGATCCGGGGGTAAAGGAGGCAATGGTGCAGGCAGCGGAGCCGGCGGCAGGCCTTCGCCGGGGACGGGGGCTCCGGTTACCGGACCGGTCCAGGTGGTTGGCTGCCACGTCAGTTGTCCTTGCGTGGCATGGGTGGGAGCGATCAACAACGACGACGCCAATGCGACGCCAGCGACCACAGCCGTCCCGGCACGCAATGAGCGCACGGCAGAATGGGGGACGGGCCGGGGAAGCACCCGCCTACTGTGTCACGAAAGTGTCACAAGTTGCCAATGGTGTCTGTGGTGCGTCGCACACACGTGAGGAGTCTTCGTGGACGAGCAGGGGTCGGTCGAGCGCGTTCTAGCCATCATGGCCCACCCCGATGACGTTGATTTCGGCTCCGCCGGCACCGTGGCCCAATGGGTGAAAGCGGGCATTTCGGTCACCTACGGCATCGTGACCGATGGCGATGCAGGGGGCTTCGACCCCGCAATCCCGCGTTCGGAGATCCCCACGATCCGCCGCGCCGAGCAACGGACCGCAGCTGCGGAGATCGGCGTGAATAACGTCCACTTTCTCGGTTACCAAGACGGGGACGTCACCGTCACCCAGGATCTGCGTCGCGACATCAGTCGGCTCATTCGTCAGGTGCGTCCGCAGCGAATGCTCATCCAGTCCCCCGACCGCAACTGGGATCGCATCCCGGCGTCACATCCAGACCACCTCGCCACCGGTGAAGCAGCGATTCGTGCGATCTATCCCGACGCCCGCAATCCGTTCGCGCACCCGGAGTTGTTGCAGGACGAAGGTCTGCAGGACTGGGTGGTCCCCGAGGTGTGGCTAATGGCCTCCCCTACCCCGAATCACTACGTGGACGTCACCGAGACGTTTCCCGACAAGATGCGGGCGATCCACGCGCATGTGTCGCAGTTGCCGGCGCCAGACCAGGTCGAGGATCGAGTGCGAACGTGGTTGTCCGCTGCGGCCTACGAAGCAGGCCTGCCCGAAGGCCGCCTCGTGGAGACATTCCAGATCGTCAACATCCCGTAACCCGTCCCGGCCCGCCCACGTTTTTCCCGG
>JAQCBM010000195.1 GCA_027729865.1 Actinomycetota bacterium | reverse complement strand
CAATGTGATCAAGGAAGCCGAGATCGTCTACCTATGCCGGTGCGGATTCAGCGAGGACAAGCCGTTCTGCGACGGATCGCACAAGAAGCACGACTGGAAATCCTGCTAGGGCGAGGGTCGCCACCAGAGACCGCCACCTTGCCTCGATCCACGGGGACTCGCCCGACTCCACATTGGCCGTAATCATCTTCGACATTAGGTGCCGAGTGCGGCGAAGGCTCGTTAGGATCGTGGCCAACTGACCGATGGGACCCTCATGTCACACGCTTTCGACGTAGATTCCGAATCACGAAAGCACTCCGCCCCTCGGCGCGAGGACTCGGTTGGCCCCATCGGGGCAAGCGGGAAACGTCCCCAAACCTCGGTTGACGTGGGCTCCCCTCCGCCGACTACTCGGCCGAACACATCTGCAACGGGCGGCACAGCCCCAAGTGAGCGCCATCCCGCACGGAGTGTCGTCCAGTCCATGTGGCGTCGTCTCGCCCAACTGGGTCAACGTGGAGACGAGGCCCTGAATAGCGGTCCGATGGGGGCCTCCGTTGACTTGGCGGCCAGCAACCTGGGATACGGCGGACCATCGCTGTCCACTATGGGGACGCATGCGTCGATCGCCGCGACCGCGGCGGGGCGGATCGCCATGGAGGCGAGTGGGGCGAAACCGACCGACGTTGCACATGACGAACGGGACGCCTACCGACAAAGTAAGGCAGCCGTCCAGCAAGCCGACCGCGTTGCCCAAGCCCACAAGAAGCTAGCGGCGGGAGAGAGCGCCCCCACCACGGGCGAGACCCAGGAAGCACTAGCCGCTGCCGAAGACCCTGGGGAAAAGGAAAGACTTGCCCAAGAGCACATGGCCATGTACCGCGCCAAGCGGGAGAAGCAGACCGGCGAGCGTGGTCCGGGTCGACTCAAAGCACGTAGTCACCAACTCATCGCAGCCCTTCGCCTCGGAAAGGCGGTGGAATCCAGCGGCCACCGGTCCGGATACGAGGGAACGATGGCCGAAAGCGCCAACGTCCTTGGGGCATCCCTGAAGCGCGGGCCCGACGGCACCACGACCTTGACGGGTTCCGGTGACCTACCCCGAGAGCAGGCCGGCGGTCGTACTGCGCAGCACCTGTCGATGTTCCATCGAAGCATTCAGTCCCTGGGCGGAACCTTGGGTGGTGAAACAGGCAAAGAGGCACTGCTCCGGGGTGAGAACACCACAGCGCTCGCCAAATCCGGAGGAGGTATGGCACGTGAGGTCGCAACCAATAGCGCCGGAGTCGTCGCGGACGCCCACGGGGCCAGCGGCTTCGGCTCGACCATCGCGGATTGGGCTATGAAGGTATCGGGCGCCCTTGTGGGTGGCATCGGGTGGGGCATCGGCAAGATCACAGGTCTGGAGTCCGCTGCCAAGAACCAGGACAACGTCGACGCCCTACGCAAGTACACGGGCGAAGACGGTGGGACCTCACGAGCGCAGGAAATAGAAGAGCGCGGGTTCCGGCCCCGCGCACAGGCCACCGGTTTCAACGACGCCGAGGCCGGCTTGCCCAGTATCGATTTCGCTAAGAAGGGCGAATCATGGAGCGAGGCGCGTGAAGCGGCGGCAGCCAAGGGTCACACGTACGCAGCAGGGGGCGTTCGAGGAGCTCTGCGCGGTATCGGTGCCGGCATCGCCGGTGCAGCGCGTGGGGTTTGGAGCAATGTCAAAGGCCATACGGCCAAGAAGTACCGGGATGCAAAGAAGTTGGCCTCGGAGAGTCTCGCGTCCGCGCGAGCCAAGGCATCGTCGCTTTCGTCGAAGGCCAAGGCTGGGCTGTCTCGCGCCGGTAGCGCGATGAAACACGGGTGGCAGTCAGCGATGTCCCGGTTGCGAGGGCCCCGATCCTCCGGTGCCTCGCGGGAAGAGGAGGGGGTCGAACTCCAGACCACGAGGTAGGAGCGACCCTCGGTCACCGCCAGCGACGGCGCTGGTTCTAGGTGGCGGTCCTTTCCCAGCCATCCGGGCCGTGGGAAACGTCGTCGTCGAGTACGTCACCCACCTTCGTCAAACCCTTGGCGGCCTGCTCTTCGGGCGTCCCGTACAGACCCTTGGGATGCATGTACTGCTCGCGACCCCCTGGGAGCCTCTCACCTTGACCGTCCACCTCGTGAGTCTTGTGCGTCTGGGGAGCCGCTGCGGACATGAGGACAGGTCCGGCTCCCTGGCGACCCACCTCGTAAGCGTGGGAGCGCGAATGCTGGACGTCGCGCCCCTGGCTTGTCCATGCCAGCGCGTGACCTTGAACCGCCTCTTCCCTTCCGAGCATCTGGGGGGAGGAGTAGTGGCCCCCGTTGTCTCGATCCGGATCGGACCGCGAGTGCAACGTTTCTCCCGCTCGAAGGTGACGGACCCCGAAGGTTCCCGGGATGCCCGTCTGCAACTCACGCGTCACGTCTGAATCGAGGTTGCGATGGGGGTTCTTTTCGAATCTATCCTTCGCACTCACGCCGTCTAGTTTCTCACCGCGGGCGTTCATGGTGTCGAACATCAGTCCCCGCACTGCCGCTTCATCATGTGAAGTGTGTTGCTCCGGTGCTCCGCGGCCATCGGGTCGCGCAGCGTAGGAATCAGAGGTCACGGGTCTCGTCGTAGCCACAACGTCGCTTGGAGCCGAAGCCGTTCGACGCACTCGATCTTCCTCCACCCCTTGAATGCGAGCGGCAGGCCCTGTGCCTGCCTCGAGTTGCTCATGCATGACGACCTCATTCTCCAATGGAACGTCGAAGTAGCGGACTCGACGGACAACTACGCCCTCTGCCCTTAACGTCTCTTTCATCCAAACTAGACCACCCCTGCAAGTGACACGGGTCAGGCCACCGACGACGCCGTGTGACGAGCACCGTGATCGATCCGCGCGTTGACGATTGCCCCAATCACGAAAGACACGACTCCGATCCCGAGCATGACCGTTATGAATCCCGGGATCGATACCGAGGCCTCGACTCCATCGGAACCAGAGACCGAGAAGGTGAATTGGAAGGATTGTGCTCCTGTGCTGGTGGGATCGGCCGGACACATGGTGAGCCCACAATTCGCAATCACTTGGATAACCGACATGACTACATAGGCCGAGAGCCACACGATCGTGGAAAAGGCGAAGGCTCGTGCGGCTCCCCGGTGATGGAATAGCCCCCGATCGAGCGCTCGCCACGAAGGTGTCCACAGCAGCATCACGGCGCAGGCCAAGATCGCGGCGAGGAAGATCGCAAAGGACCATTCGAACATCGGGCGACCGAGTACAACTTCGTTCGGATCGAGCTGAAGGTCTCCGGTGGCGTGCAGCAGGATCTGTCTACCGCTCGCAGCGCAGCCGACAACCGCGGCGAGGATCGCGATTGCGTAGTTGTTCGGTCGCATACCCCGCATCAGGTTGAGCATCGGTGCGATCGCAGCGCCGACCAGAGCCGACCGCTCCGCAACTCCTAGGGCGCTCGGGGCCATCCCGTACCCGTACTGCTGCGTGAGCGCGATAGTGATTGCTCCGATGACTACACCGATCGCGGCAATGTTCAACCAGCGTGCACTCCCCACCGCGGGCGTCGGCTCCGAATCGGAGGACGTACGCACTGGCGCCTCACCACCATGCACCCCATCGCCCTCGGGCAAGCTCGGCATCTTGGGAGACTTCGGCATCTTCGGTGGCTTCGCACTCTTGGGCATGACTCCCTGGAGAGAGTAGGCGGCGCCGAGGGTGGAATTCAGATTCACGACGGGAGCCTGTTACTCACTTGCTCGGCAGGAGATCATGGCAAGGCCACGAAGACGGCGGTCACTACTAGTGATCCCAAGGCGGATGGAGCCGCCCACGAGTTGCGCATCACTACAAGTCCGATGACCGCGGACCAAAGGAGGAAGAGGACGAACACAAAGGAAACTTATCGCGAGCACGTGGACCACCGCAGGGGATCTGTCATTCCACTTCAACGTTGAGAGCAGGTGAAGGGCCGGTGAGCTCGATCGTCCCCGCCCACAGGCACTCGCACACCGATCCCTCCGTCAGTACCGGCAAGCCATCAATCAAGACGTTGCTAGGAGAAATCCAAGGCGTCACCACCGCGGGGATGCATGGCGCAGGCGTGGGAACGCCCAGCGCAGCAGCCGTGAGGGCAATGACCGCTGGGTTGGCCGGTGAATGGCACAGACCGAACGTCGGGATATTGACCATCGGAGCGAAATTCATCAATGTGGCAACCGGGAGGTCGTTGGCAAAAACGCCGAGCGGCTCCACCACGAGGGCAGAGGGAGCGAGACCCATGTCACAGAACATGGGGGTACCCAGGGTTGCTACCGGACCCGGCATGGGCCGACAGTACCTGCAACGCGGTAGGAGCCACAGCCCATGGGAACAATTCGGTGAATTCCGGGACGCAGGAGGCCTATGTGCCCCATAGTGACACCATCCATCCAGCAATTTCCGAGGAGGCTTGAATGCCCAGCTACCTATCCCCAGGTGTCTACGTAGAGGAAGTCCCTGCTGCCACCCGCCCGATCGAGGGAGTCGGAACCGCGATCGCTGGCTTCGTCGGCTTCGCCACCTCAGGGCCCACAAACGAGC
>JAQCBM010000194.1 GCA_027729865.1 Actinomycetota bacterium | reverse complement strand
GGACGATGAAGGCGTGCGGTTGCTGTGCTCGCTCGGTGGGGAGGCTGCGCGGAACACGGTGTACGGACTGCTCCTGACGAGCCTGTACGACCGGCAGGTGGGGATGTACACGTCCGTCTTGGAGTTGGGTGCGGCGCTGGGGGTTTTCGGTTTGGCGCAACCCGCCCAGACGATCGCGCGGAACGTGGTGGCGCTGGAAGACGCGTACGGCTACCGCATCATGGCCAAGCACCCCACGCTGGACTACACGACTGCCGTTGAGTTGATCCTGGATTACGCGCGGATGGCAACGGGGAATGCGCTGGTGGGGGATATCGCGGGGAATGGGTCCGTTACTACTGAAGGGCAACGCTGATGACCGACCGACTGACCATCTTGTTCTGGCCGGAGTCCGCGTACGGACCCACCAACCAGTGCATCGGCATCGGCAAGGTGCTACTCGACCGCGGGCATCGCGTGGTGTTCGCTGCGGAATCCTCGTGGAAGGGCCGTCTCGAGCCGCTGGGCTTTGAGGAGGAGCTCGTGGATCTGGCGGCGCCGCCGGAGGATGCGGGTGATGGTGCTGAGGAGGACGCCGGTGCGTTCTGGAAGGAATTCATCCGCGAGACCGCGCCGGAATTCCGCAAGCCGACCATCGAGCAGTTGACGACGTTCGTCCAGCCGACCTTCCAGGCGTTGATCGATGGGGCTGTGTATTGCGAGCCGCGTCTTCGCGAAATCGTGGAGAAGGTGAAGCCCGATGTGATCGTGGAGGACAACGTGGTGTGCTTCCCTGCCACGGTTACCGCCGATGCACCGTTCGTGCGGATCGTCTCTTGTAACCCGCTGGAGGTGAAAGGCCCGGGTGTTGCGCCCACGTTCTCCGGTTACGCGCAGGACGATTCCTCGAATTGGGCAGCCTTCCGCGCGGAGTACAAGAAGACCCACCGGGCGATGTGGGAGAAGTTCAATGAGTTCGTGGTCGCCTCTGGCGCGCCGGCATTGCCGGATTTGGAGTTCATCCACTCGTCGGACGAGGCGAACCTGTACGTGTATCCGGCCGAAGCGGACTATGTAGCCGAGCGGCCATTGGATTCAACCTGGACGCGGATGGACTCCTCGGTGCGCACCACGGATGGGGCGTACGAGATCCCCGCATCGGTTGCCGATCGCCCCGAAGGATCCTCGCTGATCTACCTGTCTTTGGGATCACTGGGCAGTGCAGACGTGGCCCTGATGAAACGCTTGATCGATGTGCTCGGGCGCACCCCGCACAAATACATCGTCTCAAAGGGCCCGCAGCACGCTGATTACGAACTTGCAGACAACATGGTGGGTGCGGAGTTCGTGCCGCAGACGCGGATCATCCCCGAAGTGGACCTAGTGATCACCCACGGCGGCAACAACACCACCACCGAATCACTGCACTTCGGCAAGCCGATGATCGTGCTGCCGTTGTTTTGGGATCAGTACGACAACGCGCAGCGAGTCGATGAACTGGGTTTCGGCAAGCGCCTTGCGACGTACGCCTTCACCGACCAGGAGATGTTCGATGCGCTTGACTCGCTGCTCAGTGACACCGAGTTGCGCGCGCGGATGGCAGTGATGGGCAAAGAGATCCAGGCGCGAGGTGGCCTAGTGGTCGGAGCCGACGTGATCGAACGCGTTGCCCGCGATTACGCAGACTCGAAGTAAGAACGCGTCGATTACCCGGTGATCGACCCACAGACCCGGGCGGCCGTCGAGGCTGTGCCCGTGCAAGCGCTGCTACCCCCGCGCGCGCAAGCACGTGCTGAAACCCTCGACGGCCGCCCGGCCATTATGGATGTTCTCGATCTGGGTTTCGATTCAGTTGGATCGCACGCTTTGGTCTGCGTGGTGGGCGTTTCGTCATCGTCGGGGAATCGCCTGCTTGTGGTTCCAGGCGTTATGCGAGATGGCCGGTTCATGCGGGATCCGAGTGTTGCATCGTTGTTGCACGCTGGGAAGTTCGGATCCTTCACGGTGTCGATCATGGGTGAGGGCATACCTGTTGGATCGGTGCAAGCTCTCGATGTCGACCAAAGTAACGATTCGGTAATCATTGATGATGCAGTGATGGTGAAGTGGCAACTCGACGCGGTTGAATCGCCGGCGCCGCAGCGGTTGCTTTCGTTGGCAGGAACTGGTCTCACCCCTGATCTGCGTGCGCTGGTGCGGTGGCGTTCCAGCGATGGAACCGAGTGCACGGTGTTGACCGCGGCCGATTACCTTGCAGGCGCACAGGACGGATGGACCTGGGCGGTGGAGTTGGTGCGAGCACATGCGCTGGGTGGGGCGGTGGACGCAATCGAACCATTCGCGGTGCTCGGCGAGATGGCTGCGCGGATGCATTTGGCCTTCGTCGCGAGTGATGGTTCTGCATCGTCGGCAATCGAGCACTGGGGCCGTGCGGCGGTTGCTCGCGTGCACGCAGAATGTAGAGCGGATCTTGATGAAGCAGTGAGACTTATCGACGGCGAAGAAGGTGCGCGATTGCGTGTACGGCGGGATGCGATCGCCGCGCGCATGGATTCTCTCGCCGAGGTTGACTCAACGCCGATCATCGATATCCACGGAGATTTTCATATCGGCCAGGTGTTGCGCCTTCCCGATGGAACGGGCTATCGCTACGCGTTTGTGGATTTCGATGGCAATCCGGTGTTGTCGCCGGAGGAACGGATGCGAAGACAACCCGCGGCGCGCGATGTTGCCGGAATGCTCGCATCAATTGATCACGTGGCGCGGGTGGTCAATTTTCGAACCGAAGGATTGGATCCACGCCCGGCAGTTATCTGGATACCGCACGCGCAGGATGCGTTCCTCGCTGCATATCAAGGGGCGCTGGCGTCGGTCGGACAGCGGTCACTGCTCGACGAGCGATTACTTCAGCCGCTGATGCTGGATCAGGAGTGCCGGGAGTTCGTGTACTCCGCAAGGCCCCTGCCGCACTGGCGGTACGTTCCGGACGCTGTTCTGACGGAGATGTTCCCCGACGAAGGAGACCGCTAGTGGATCCGGTGTTGTTTGGTCGCGACATCGAACGCACACCTGACACCTTGCGCGAGTTGTCGGCTGCGCTTCGGGAATCGAACCCGTGGGCTGCGCCGCTGGATGGGTTTGGGGATGGCAGTGCTGGTCGGCGTCGATTAGTGCTGCTGGGGATGGGCTCTTCGCACTTCGCCAATTCAGTGGTGGCGTTGCGGCTACAGGCCGCCGGCATGAACGCGATTGCGGTGTTAGCGAGTGCGGATCCGTTGCCACAAGTGGACGCATCGGATGTGGTCATCGCGGTGTCAGCCAGCGGTGGATCAGCGGAGACGGTCGAGGCGATCGGTAGGTACTCCGGCCGGTGCTCCACTATCGCGATGACCAATACGACGGACTCCGCGATCGAAGCGGCGTGCGATAGGCACGTCTCGATGCTTGCGGGCAAGGAAGAAGGTGGTGTGGCGTGCCGATCGTTCGCCCACACCCTCGGGCTTCATCTGGCACTGCTTGAGTTAGTGGTGGGTGGCGTTGAGGCATCGTCGTTGATGACGTCCTCCGCCGATGCGGTGGAAGACCTACTTATTCGCCGCGATGAATGGCTAGCGCCCATGAGTGATCTGCTGCTGGGACCCGATGGCACCGCGATTGTGGCGCCAGTGCGACGGTTGGCTAGTGCGCAGCAAGGTGCACTGATGCTGCGAGAGGGACCGCGATTGCCGGCAATCGCCTGCGAGACCGGTGACTGGTCGCACATCGACGTCTATCTCACGAAGACAACCGATTACCGCATGCTGTTGCTACCTGGATCGAAGTGGGAGCCGCAACTGATGGATTGGTGCAATAAGCGAGAATCGACTGTAGTGGCGCTCGGTGCGGAGATTCCCGGTGCTGCATCCACACTTAGGTATCGCGGTGACGAGATCGACGACGTCCGACTCCTCACGGAAGCAATCGTCATGGAATTGGTTGCACAGAGGGCGTGGGAAGAAGCGTTGCACTAGCGCGAGTGCCGGAGAGATTTACTCGGGGCCGTGACCAACGTGGGTGGGGCAATCCCTACTCGGTAAGTGACCCCTGGCCTACGGACCGCCATGATTCGCCCATGGACTCTCAGGCACCCATCAGCCCCCGCCCCGCGGCCATCTTGATGTGGTTGACCTACCTGGTCGGTGGCATCGGCTACTTCATCGGCATCTCCACGTTGCAGCAAGAGCCCGCATCGCTTTCTGTTGCGGCACTGCTCGCCGTCACCGCCACCGGAGTGCTGTCCTTCTTCCGCCACGCGATCTACAACCGATCCGATGCCGTGCATGGCGGCTGGGATTACGGACGGCGCAACAACTTCCAGATCGAAGGTGGTTTAGCGAACTTGGCGTGGGGTGTGTACGCGCTACTTGCCGTGATCCTCGATTGGGGGCTCATGGCGGTCTCCGCGTCCTTCTTGATCAGCGGTCTGTATTTCGCTTTCGTTGCGATCTTCGTCATCGCGACCACGGGAGCGCGGCAGCGCAAGATCGGCGGCATCATCGGGATCTCCGTGTGGGCGATCATGATGATCGTGATGGGGGCCTTCGGAACGGCTGCGGCGCTGTAGTTACTTCACGTA
>JAQCBM010000193.1 GCA_027729865.1 Actinomycetota bacterium | reverse complement strand
AATGGCCGTCGGCCCGATCTTGGTTCGACCATCGACCTTCTTGGGAGTTTGCACGCCGAGGAAGGGATTGCGCGGATCGGGCACCGGGTACACATGACGCTGCAATCGGCCCGGCTCCCAATTGCCGTACCAGTACAGGCCCTTGAACGGCAACATTCGATAGTCCCGACCGAAACCGAACCAGTGCGCCACCGTGTCCGCATACAAACCCGCTGCGTTAATGAGGTGGCCGGCGGCTACCCGACCCTCGAGCACACTCATCACCCAGCCAGGTCCCGCGCCGGTCACCTCATTGCCGAGAACCACGCGGCCGCCGCGTTCGCGTACGCGATCAGCCAACGCCTCGACAACTCCCGCAGGACTGGCTACTGCGGTATTCGGTGACCACAGCGCATTTCCCACTGTGCGTGCGAGTGGTTCAAGTTCGGCCAATCCGGCCTCATCGATCAATTCAAGTTCAACACCGTTGGCTTGCCCGCGTTCGAGCAAGGTCATCAACGCGGGCATCTGTTCTTCACTCGTGGTGACCACGACCTTTCCGGTTTCCCGGATCGCCACACCACGCTCGTGACAGAACTCTTTGAGCTTGCGGTTCCCGTCGCGCGTCAACCGTGCTTTCAAGGAATCCGGTGCGTAGTAGAAGCCCGCGTGCAGCACGCCGCTGTTGCGCCCCGAAGCATGCGCGGCCAGTTGGTTCTCTTTGTCATAGACCACCACAGAATCACCCGGATGACGCGCCAACCAGGCGTCTGCCAGTGCCAGTCCAACAACCCCACCGCCGATCACCACCAGATCGGCTCGCGCGGACGAGGAAACCGAAGGCACGTCCTCACTCTAGAGATCGGTTATGGTCGTTATGCGTGTTCCATCGGAAGCTGCACGTATCCGTGTCAGCATGAGCACGTGAACGACGACGCCCACCTCGCCGGGGACAGCGAGGACGACTCTGGCGCGCTCGGCCTCGACGGTTTGTTGGAGTGGACGCAAGCCCGATTCGTTGCCCGGACCGCTGCAAGACCTCTCAGGGCAGTCCACGCTCGCCTCGATGAATCTCACGGCAGCGTTCTCGCCAGAGCGCTGACAAGCCCCTACGACGAACCCTTCGCGGATGCGGCTGCGCACGATGGATACGCGGTGTGCGGTGAAGGTCCATGGACGATCGTCGATCTTGCGCAGGATGTTGCACTTTCCCAACGCACGGCGATGCGGGTGCGAGCGAAGCAGATACTTCCCGGCCATACGGATGCGGTTCTCCGTGCCGATCGAGGCGTTGTCACGATCGAAGAAACCAACGAGGTCGTGACGGCGCGCGATCCGCTCACTGATCTTCCCGAGCCCTTTGCCCGTCCCGATTTTGGCGACGGCATCGTTCATCGCGGGGCGATTCGTACCGCTGGAACCGAACTCGTGCACGCGCATACGCCGGTCACCGCCGCAACGCTCGCACTTGCCGCCGCAGCAGGCCTCGACTCGCTCGAAGTGATCGCACCACCGGTTGTCGGCACGCTCGTGCTCGGATCCTCGCTGCTTGTCAGCGGACCTTCGCGTGATGGACGCGTTCGCGATGCGCTCGGTTGGACCATTCCCGCACTCATGGGAGCACTCGGCGCCCGCGCCAACCCGCCCGTGCGCGCACCCGACACTCGAGATCTACTCATGCAGGAAATCGACGACGCGAATGTCGACCTGCTCATCACAACCGGCTCGACGTCACCAGGCGGCAACAACATCCTGCGCGAAGCACTTCGCGATCTTGGTGCGCATTGGTTGGTCGACGGAATCATGGTCACCCCGGGCGCGCAAACACTGCTCGTTCGATTACCCGATGGACGCCTGCTACTCGGTCTGCCAGGTCAACCTGCAGCAGCACTTGCCGGAATTCTCACCCTCGGGGCACCCATAATCGCGGGCTTGCGTGGCGACCTGATCGATCCACGGCAGAGCGAACCCAGTGCGGTTCCCGTGCGTGCCCGACTCACCGAGCCAGCGCCCCCCGCGGAATACGACGAAGACACCATCTTGTGCCCCGTTCGCCTGCTGCCGGAATCTCCATCCAGCACCACACCTCGAACGGACCGAGTGCCAGCCGCGCTTCCTCTGGCTGCAGATGGCCCCGCGGATCTACGCGGCTGGGCTACCGCAGACGCGATTGCAGTCATTCCCCCAGGCTCAGGTGACACAGGGGACGAAGTTGACCTGTTGGACAACCGCGGCCGCCCAGCGACCCGCTAACGTACTACCGGTTAACGGACCGATCGTGGGAGCGGCCAGCATGATGCGCAAGATTCGCACGATTCGAGGCATCACACGTGGCTAGAGAATCCGACGGTCGCGAATCCGATCAGGAATCCGGTTTCACCGAATCCGGTCGGCGCCTCCTACTCTTCGGCGGCCGCAAGTACGGCCCGGTCGCCAACATCCTCATTCGACTCGCAGTAGCGGTCGGCGCACTCACCTTGGCGGCTCTGCTCGTCTACTCCGAGCGCGATTGCTACGAAGACAACGGCGTCCTCGGTGACATCACTTTGATCGATGCGTTCTATTACGCAACTGTCAGCTTGTCGACCACCGGCTACGGTGACATCGCACCTGTGTGTCAATCGGCACGCCTTGCCAACGTCCTCGTCATTACCCCGCTGCGCTTCATTTTCCTGATCGTGCTCATCGGGACAACCATCGAAGTGCTCACCCGCAAGACTCGACAAGAGTTGCGGACCCGGAATTGGAGGAAGCACGTGGAGAACCACACCATCGTTGTGGGTTATGGGGTGAAGGGTCGCTCGGCTGCTCGCTCACTCAAGGACGCCGGTTACGACGGCAACACGATCGTGGTCGTTGCGCCCGACCGTGATTCGGTCGATCTCGCCACTCGCGACGGTCTAGTAGGCATTGTGGGCGACGGTCGCAGCGAGGAAGTGCTGAAGGACGCCGCTGTCGAGAAGGCTGGACGAGTGATCGTCGCCACCGATGAGGACGACACCTCGGTGCTCGTCACCCTGACCGCCCGCCGGCTCGCCCGGCCCAGTTGCACGATCGTCGCCGCCGTCCGTGAGTCACAAAACGCTGACATCCTTCGCCAGTCCGGCGCCAATAACGTGATTCCCACCGCGGAATCCGCCGGACGACTCATGGGCTTGTCAGTCATCAGCAACACCGCTGGCGAGATCATGGAAGATCTTCTGGATTCCACGCGAGGCCTGGAAGTCATCGAACGCGAGATCACCCGCGAGGAACTCGGACTTTCTCCCTCGCAACTCGACGCGGATGGTCAGTTGGTGCTTGCCGTCATACGTAACGGCGTTTCCCATCGCTTCGACACCGATGTAATCCGCCAACTCGAATCGGGCGACCGCCTGGTCGTCATCCAAAACAGCGCTCTGCACTAAGCAGCACAAACGGAAGTGACCACCCACGGCCCGACCACAAGGAGGACCGATGTTCGCCATCACCCAGACCAAGCCCGGCGGCCCCGAGACGCTGCAGTGGGAAAAGGTTTCCGATCCCACACCCGCGCCGAATGAAGTGATCATCGAGATCGCAGCGAGCGCGGTCAACCGTGCGGACATCTTGCAGCGCGAGGGCAACTACCCACCGCCGCCTGGCGCCAGCGACATCCTCGGCCTCGAATGCTCCGGCACGATCGCTTCGGTCGGCGCGGCGCTCACCCTTGATCGCATCGGCGAGCGCGTCACCGCACTGCTCCCCGGCGGCGGCTACGCGACCCGAGTCGCAGTCCCGATCGGCCAGGTCATGAGCGTTCCCGAGGGCGTGGACATCGTCACCGCCGGAGCGCTCCCCGAGGTTGCCTGCACCGTCTGGAGCAACCTCGTGCATGTTGCACGTCTGCGCGAGGGCGAGACCCTGCTCATCCATGGTGGAGGTTCGGGCATCGGCACGATGGCGATCCAGATCGCCCGTGCTCTCGGTGCGCAGGTGGCAGTGACCGCCGGCAGTCAGCGCAAACTCGATGCCTGCGCTGCACTTGGCGCGAGCATTCTCATCAACTACAACGACGACGATTTCGTTCAACGCATCAAAGACGAAACCGCAGGCCGTGGCGCCGACGTCATCCTCGACAACATGGGTGCGAAGTACCTAATGCGCAACATCGACGCCCTCGCGCGCAACGGCCGCCAGGTCACCATCGGCATGCAAGGTGGCGTGAAGGGCGAACTCGACATCTCCGCGATGCTGCGCAAGAACGTCGGCGTTTTCGCCACCAGCTTGCGCGGTCGCCCGGACAGCGAGAAAGCAACGATCTGCCGCGAGGTGGAAAAGCACGTATGGCCGTGGATCGAGGCGGGCGTGGTGAAGCCCGTGGTGGATCGCGTGATGCCGATGCCCGAGGCCGGCGCAGCGCAGACCCTGGTCGAGTCCGGCGACATCATCGGCAAAGTGGCCCTCGCCACCCCCTAACGTTTTTCCCTATTTCCGGGACGTCCGCGCTGTTCTTCCCGGTTTCCGGGACATGTGCTCTCTTCTTCCCGGTGCCCTCCGCGCCATTCGCCCCGGGACATCCGCGCTGTTCTTCCCGGTTTCCGGGGAATCGGTGTTCTTCTCCCCGGAAACCGGGAAATTCGGGCTGCTTTTCCCACCCTG
>JAQCBM010000192.1 GCA_027729865.1 Actinomycetota bacterium | reverse complement strand
ATAATTGCCGAAATAGTCGTCCCGCAGTTCGGGGTGCCGATCGAGGCCGAGTTCCACGATCACCGTGCGGTGGAAGCCCTTCACGAGGAAATCCGTGAGGAGGTACGTGCCGGGCTCGGCGCTCATGATGTCCTCAATCTGCCCAGCGCCCGCGTAAACGTCGTAGCAATGCTGCCCACCTAGACGGGACAGACCACGACGCCGACACACCTCATCAAGCGCGCCGTAGGTTCCGCAGTCCGCATACGCGATCGCCACTGGCGGATCGAGCCGATCCACAAGCTCCTCAACCCGGCCAGCGATTTGCTCAGGATGGTTGTGCAGCAGAGGGGGGAGCGGATGAACGGTGATGCCCCAACTGCGCTCCCGATCGAGTTCGATCAGATCGTTCGCCAGCGCGCCGCACGCGATCACGTGCACCATCACAAACGCACCATCACAAGTGCACCATCAGGCGGGAAACGCGAGTTCTTCCACGAAGCGATCGTTGAAGTCCTCGCGGTCGGACAGTTCGACATACGTGATCACGTTCAGCAGGCTATGAGCACCGTTGCGCTCTGAACCGGAAAGCAAGGCCATCTTCGCGCCCTCGCCGGCCACGTTGCCGGCACTGACCACACGCGAGGCGGCGATGTTCGGGACCAGCCCAATGCGGATAGCGTTTTTCGGCGAGAGGTAACTTCCGAAAGAACCCGCCAGGAGGACCTGCTGTACATCGCCTTCCTTGATGCCGAATTCCTCCAACAAGATCGCCCATCCCGTAGAGATCGCGGCCTTCGCGAACTGCAACTCTCGAACATCGCGCTGGGACAGGTACACGCCACTGCCGTTAACCGGATCTCCGGTGAGGACGAAGACTCGTTCCTCTCCGCGCATCACCAAGCGATCGGCCACCTGCGGTGCTTTTTCGCGAGCCTGCTCATCCGATACGAACCGTCCGGATTCATCTAGCAGTCCCACCCGTACCAATTCGGCTACCGCATCGACGAGACCTGAACCGCAAATCCCTACTGCATCGGCGTCATCAATGCACTCGACCTGAAGGCCCGAATCGTCAATTCGCACCACCTCAATGGCGCCTTCAGCGGCACGCATTCCACAAGCGATCGACGCAGCCTCGAAAGCAGGGCCGGCCGGGGCCGCCGTGGCGAGTAATTGTTCACCGTTCCCCAAGATCATTTCGCAGTTCGTGCCCACGTCAATGAAGAGCCGCACTCGCTGATCCCTGTCCATACCGCAGGCCAGGCCGCCGGCCACGATGTCGCCACCCACGTAGGCGCCTAACGCTGGGAACAAGCAAGCGCGGGCACGCGTATTGACCTTGATGCCGAGCTCATCGGCCTTGACGTCCGGATAATCCTCAGCCGCAAGGATGAAGGGCGCGACCCCCAGCGGTTCAGGATCGATGCCAAGGGCGATCTGCACCATGGTTGCGTTGCCCGCTACGGCCACTTGGTACACCTCGGAACGATCCACGCCCGCCTCGTCGCAGACTTCACCGGTCAATTCATCGAGCGTTTCGTGCGCCAGGCTCTGCAGGTTCTCCAATGCGTTGGGGTCGAGCATGGTGGCGCTGATGCGACTGATGACGTCTGCGCCGTATCGCTGCTGCTTGTTGAGCATGGATGAGACCGCTAACGGTATGCCGTTGGTGAGGTCAACCAACGTGGCCACCACAGTGGTGGTACCCAGGTCATAGGCGATACCGAAAACACGGCCCGACGTATCGCCCGGCTCAACAGCAACCAGGATGTCGTCCACCACAACCGCAGTGACCTTGAAGTCTGCCGAACGCAGCACCTTCGGAAGTCTCCGCAACACCATCGGATCTGCACCCGACGCCATATCGGTAATTGCGTCCATCACCCGGCGCAAGTCCGGCCGTTGATCGGTGAGACTCGGTTCGGCCAACTCGATGAAGCGCTTGAGCACCGTGGGGCGGTGGATGACCTGTCGACCCACACCCACCGTCGAGGCTTTCGGACGTGTGGTGAGCGGAGGTACGTGGACTCGAAGGTCACTCCAGGCTGCCGCCTGGCACGCAAGCCGCCAGCCCGACTGCATCTCCTCTTCAGTAAATGCCCGCGCATCGACTCCGCCGGCCGGCACCTCACCCTCGAGAATCTGAACGCGGCACTTTCGACACGTTCCATGGCCGCCGCATGTCGAGTCGACAGCGATGGCATTCCAGCTCGCAACGTCGAAAACGTTCACGCCGACGGGAGCGCGAACCTGCTTCCCCGACGGTTCGAACACGATCGCGACACGCGCCAACTCTTCGTGGCCAGCACCCTCGATCGTGGGGACTTCGGGACCGGGGTCCTCAATGAGGACGGTGGTATCGAGCTCGAGTTCGAGGTCGTCTGCCTGCTGGTCGGCCGACTGATGGTCTGGCATGGGCTGATGATCTCCTAGCTTGCAGCCTCGCGCGCGCGGTGGGCGGCGATCCAATTCATACCCCACTCGTCGTTGCCGAGCATGAGATCAGCCGCCTTGACCGCGGTCACGATTTGGGGAGTGCGCGCGTCCATGATGGCGCTGGTCAAGCCCGAACCCATGGCCATCGGCAAAAAGACCGAGTTCAGGGTGTGGCGGTCCGGCATTCCGAACGAGACATTGGAGGCACCCAGGGTCATGTTCACGCCGATTTCGTCGGCGATGAGCTCGATTGTTTCCATGGTGCGAACCACCATTTGCGAATCTGCTCCGATGGGCATCGCCAACGGATCGATAACGATGTCCTCAAGAGGAATTCCGTACTTGGACGTTGCGGTGTCGACGAGGTATTGCGTCAATTCGAAGCGGCGCTGCGGGTCCTCGGGGATTTCCTTGTCGTCGTTAGGCAGAGCGATGATTGCGGCTCCGTACTTCTTGACCAGCGGAAGGATCAACTCCATCCGTTCGTCCTCAGCCGTGACGGAGTTCACCAAAGCCTTGCCTTCGTAGGCCGCAAGCCCCGCCTCCAGCGCTTCCACCACCGACGAATCGATACACAGCGGCAGGTCCGTCAAGCCCTGAATCTTTCGTACGGATTCGGCCAGGAGCGCCGCTTCGTCAACAAGAGGAGCACCCATGTTGACATCCAGCATCATGGCGCCACCGGCTACCTGATCGGCTACGTCCTTCTCCAGGGCCGAAAGGTCACCTGCGCGCAGTTGCTCCTGGAATGCCTTACGACCCGTCGGGTTGATTCGCTCACCAATGATGCAGAACGGTTGATCCGATCCGATGGTGACGGTCTTGGTGGGTGAACTGACGATCGTGTGCATGGTGCTCCTGACGTTGAACGGACGGGTGACTGCTAAGCGCTGTGAGCCGATGCTCGTGCTGAACTTGGTCCAATCGCTAATTCGCTGACCAGGCGCTCGAGTGAACCGTCGTGTCGGAAGTCGGTGATATGGATACCGGCTACTCCTGGCAGCGATAGGGCGTGCTGAACTTGTTCACGGACAAGTTCGAACGATTCCTCTGAAGGATTCTCCGCATTGGCAACGCGATCGATGATGGCCTGCGGTACGTGAATCCCCGGCACGCTCGACTCCATGAACCGCAACGCCCCGGCCGACTTGGTCAAGATCACGGTCGGCATCACCGCAGCACGGTCTGTCACACCATTGGCTCGACACCCCTCCATGAAACTCTCCAACGCCTCCGGCTCGTAGCCGATCTGCAACTGTAGAAAACGAGCTCCAGCATCGACTTTCATACGGGCTCGTCGGATTCGTACGTCACCTGGCGGCGCGAAAGGGTTCTCCACAGCGCCGATCAGCAGTTCCTTCTGGTGTTTCAACTCGCGACCTGATAAATACTTCCCACTCGATAGTCCGCTCATGATGGTGATCAATTGCGGACCATCTATGTCAAAAACTCGCCGCGCTTCGGGTTCATCGCCTGCAGTGACATCGTCACCGGTTAGTGCACAGAAGATTGTCACACCGTGCATCGAGGCGCCGACAACGTCGGCTTGCGCGGCAATTCGGTTCTTGTCCCTGCACACCACCTGCATGATGGGTTCCACACCGAGCTGCTTGACCGCTATCGCCATCGAAACATTGCTTGCGTGCGCATGGGCGGCTGGGTTGTCGGTGATGTTCACTGCGTCTACGAAGCCGCGATACTGGGTGAGTGATTCCTCGACCGTGGAAAGGTCACCTCCATCCATGGCTGGGAACTCTGCCGTGACGATTGGCCGTTCCCTGCTGAGCAGTAATCCCCCGAAGTCCGACATCAGTGGTTCACCTGCCAACCTTCAGGTGTTTTCCTGTCCATGCCGTTCATGAGGTTCAACCACGACGAATCACCTTTGAGCTGGTTATTCACCGGTGGTCGAAGGTGGCCCACCTCTGCACGCCACGATTGGGGAAGAAGCGGCATGGTCTCAGCTCGATGGTTCGCCTTGACCCATACGCAACGCATCTCCGGCTTAACTTCACAGTTCCCGTCGGTGCGCACACCTCCGCAGGGTCCGTTGCGCAGAGTCTTGGGGCAGGTCATGGGGCAGGTCATGCCCGTGGAGTGAAGGACACATTGTCCGCACATCTTGCAGTCCCATACCGGCCCTTTGACAGCGTGTTCGACAACCGGCAGGAGTTTGCGGAAC
>JAQCBM010000191.1 GCA_027729865.1 Actinomycetota bacterium | reverse complement strand
CCAGACCCGCGGCATCCCCGCGATCGGCGAGGGCGAACGTCTCCTCCGCGAAGGCGGAGTACGTGGTGAAGCCACCGAGGAACCCGGTAACAACGAAGCCCGCAACCCACGGACTCCTCGTGACCACGATGGGGGCCAAGAACCCGATAAGTGCGCAGCCAATGACATTCACGGTGAGCGTTCCCCAAGGAAAGGTGTCCCAAGGAATCGTGCCCGCCGGTCCTGTCCAGGCGAGGATCGACTCACCCACCAGCCAGCGAGCCAGGGCACCGAGCGCCCCGCCGATGGCCACCGCCAGCCACAACCGCACGCGGGGAGCGTATCGGCAGCCACTTCCGATTTAGCACTCGTGGCAATCGAGTGCTAATCTCCTCAATCGACAAGGAGGACAGGTGCCCACCTACGAATACGCGTGTGGCTCGTGCGACGCCCACCACGAGATCGTTCAGAAGATGACCGATCCCACCCTCACCGAATGTCCCGACTGCGGCCAGCCCACGCTGCGCAAACTTTTCAACGGAGTAGGCGTCGTCTTCAAGGGCTCCGGCTTCTACCGAACCGACTCACGATCCGCCGATAAGGGATCAAGCGACAAGGGCGCCTCCACCAAGGGTTCCTCTGACAAGGGCTCGAGCACTTCCGACGCCGCGAAATCCACGACCACGTCCTCGGATTCCTCGTCCAGCGGTTCTTCGTCGAGTTCTTCGTCATCCTCGACAACACCCACGAAGTCCACGGCCTCCTAGCAACCCACCGCTCGAATCGAGCCTGTGGATAAGCATTCGCGCGAGTCCACCTGATCGTCGTACCGTCATGCGGTGATCTCTTTTCTTGGTTACCAGCGGCATCTGGACCTGCAGCGCATTCGACACACCCTCAGCAGACGCCGGCGGATCGTTGCTGCTGTACTCGCGGGGATCGGTGTCATCTTCTTGATCTCGTCGCTGCGGGCGCCTGCTCCCGTTGCGCTGGAAAACGCATCCCCGGACACCGTTTTGCTCGCTGATGAAGTTGCCGTGCCAGTGGTGGTTAGGCCAGGCGTTGTCGTCGGGGCACTCACTCCTGGCATGACGATTGATCTCATCGGAGACGGGCACACCACGCGCGAAGCCCGCATCATTCGGATACCCGTATCGGGCTTCGGGCCATCGTCCGACGCCGTCGTTGTAGTGGCCGTTCCGCAAGAACAAGGACTCACGCTCGCATCCCACGCTTCGTCCGGTTTGGGTGTCATGATTCGGCCAACCGTGAGCGAGTGAAGTAGTAGTAGCGAGGTTGTGAGGTAGCGAGATGTTCAAGGGGTTCAAGGAGTTCGCCACTCGAGGCAACGTCATCGACCTTGCCGTTGCCGTCGTTGCCGGCGCTGCAATTACCGCACTCGTAGGCGACTTCACCACCGCCATCATCAATCCACTTATTGGGCTTGCTCTGGGTGGTGGCGTGGATGTTGGAACCATCGTCGTCAACGATCAGGTCTTCGACTTCACGCTGTTGATTAATTCGTTCATCACGTTCATCATCACCTTGCTGGTGATCTATTACGCACTCGTCGTCCCCGTCAACAAGTTGCGTGAACGCCAAGAAGCCAAGAAGGTATCCGAGCCCGAGCCCACGCCCGAGGACATCGCACTACTCACCGAGATTCGCGACCTCCTTAAGCGTTCCTAGTCCTCGCTTACCCGTGGTGCGGGGGAACCTGATCACGTAGCCACTGATCGTGACCGGCCTCATCGCGTGCGTCTTCGGGATCGACGTCATCTCGCGTTTGCTCGGGCAAGAGGTCCTCGGGTCCCATGAGTTCGAGGGTACGTCAGGCAGTGAGAACGTGGAGCGTACGGTCGGACCGTGATCGATCGAGTTCACGACGAACCAACATGGCGTTCGCTGGCTGCAGCGCACGCCCGTCGTGTCGAGCAGTGGACGCGGCCCCACCTGGAACGGCGCGTGCGTGGTCACAAGCACCCGGTATTGGACTTCCTCTTCGAGTACTACCCGTACTCCCCCGGCAGGTTGCGAACCTGGCACCCAGGAATCGGCGTCGCGCTGCAAGGTGACTGGAATCCCCCCTCCGGCAAGTCCGCTTACACGCAGGTGGACGACAGCTGGATCGTTGATGCCAGCACGGTTGATCACACACGACTGAACCTCGCCCTTCGCATCCTTGAAGGCACGAGGTCTCGACTAGCTCAGCACTCATGCTTCGGCATGCATGAGTGGGCGATGGTCTATCGACTGGATCCGAAGAAGGTCAGGCACGAACACCAACCTCTACGGCTCAGCATCGATGAGATCAGCGACACCGTAGATGAGGTGGGCCTGAGATGCACCCACATTGATGCCTACCGGTTTTTCACCGACCAGGCCGTTCCGCTGAATGCGAATATCCCGACCCGCGCAAACCAACCCGATATCGAACAGCCCGGGTGCCTGCACGCGAACATGGATTTGTTCAAGTACGCGATGTGGTTTCAGCCGTACATTCCTGGCGATCTCGTGCTCGACTGCTTCGAACTCTCGGTATACGCCCGTGAGATAGACATGCGCGCTTCGCCGTACGACGTCAGCGATCTCGGCTATCCACCCATCACCATCGAAACCTCAGATGGTCGACGGGCCTATGCACGCGAACAGCGGCTCATCGCCGAACGCGCCAAGCCGTTACGGCGAAGACTTCAAGAAACGTTCACACGGATGACCAGCGTCTTAGCCCCGCAAGATTGATTTAACCCTCAAAACCGTCGAGCACTTGGACATCCACCAAGTCTTGCGCTCGACCGGAGGCGCGCTTATTGGCCTTGAGGCCCTCCAGCCCGATGAAGGGAACCTCCAAGCCGTCCAACGTGAGGCTCAGGCGGTCCGCCCAGCACTGCTCAAAATCTACCCCCGAGGGTGTAGTGATGAGGTCCACGCGGTTGGGCGGATACCCCAATTGCACAACCACATCTGGGCTTACGAAATCGTCCCTTGTGAGACCCAGCTCAGCGAATCCGAATTCCTCCAGAGCCCGGACAACAGCGTCAGCATTTCCATCATCTGGCCACACCCACAGGTCAAGATCCTTCGTCAAGCGTGGAACACCATGGGCAGCCAGTGCCCACCCACCAACTACGAGGTACCGAACCTCATGACGATCGAAGCACTCGAGCAACTCGCGGAAGTCTGGGCTCAGTTGCATCGGTCCACCCCTCGAACTCATGGCGCATGTGGGTCAGAGCCTCGATCCGCTCCGCCGGGGGTCGCGATCGCCAATACTTCAGGTCACTCGGCGCATCCTTCATGGATGCTTTCGTCACTACCTTGGCAATGCCCGACATGACCTAAGTCTACCCAGCCGCTACGCCCATCCCTTCAGCATGAAATTCCAGTAGAGGTTCGGTAGACCGACCTTCTTGAGCATCGTGTAATCGGTGAATTCCTTCTTCTGGTCGATCAGCGGCAAGGAAGGCTTGAGGTTGAGGTCATAGTCGAACTCACACAGCAGCATCTTCTTGCGACTTGTGGTGATCGGGCAGGACGCGTAACCGTCGTAGCTTCCGGCTCCGACTCCCCCCTTCAGAGTGGCCAGCAGATTCTCGACCAGAACCGGTGCCTGCTTGCGGATCGCGGCGCCGGTCTTGGAGTTCGGCGTGGTTGTGCAATCACCAAGAGCGAAGACGTCGGGATAGACGTTGTGCTGAAGAGTGTGCTTGTTCACTCCCACGTATCCCATGGGGCTTTCGGGGTCTGCGAGCGGAGAGTTCTTGATCCAGTCCGGTGCGCTCTGCGGCGGAGTCATGTGCGCGAAGGTGTACTCGATGGTCTCGGTTCCACCGGTCTCGTTGTTCTTGATGGTCACGGTGTGATTCACCGGATCCATTTCGGTGATCACCGAATTGCATCGGACATCAATGCCGTACCCGGCGGCAACCTTGGCGAGCACATCCGCCCATACCTTCACTCCGAACATTCCTGGGGTGGGCAGCACCATGATCGGATTGATGTTGCCCAGCACACCTTGTTCACGCCAGTAGTCGCACGCCAGGTACGCAATCTTCTGGGGTGCGCCGGCGCACTTGATCGGGTTCGGTGGCATGTGGAAGATCGCATTGCCACTTTTGGTCTTCTGCACGTTCTGCCAGGTGATAGGCGCAAGGTCGTATTGGTAGTTGCTGGAGACGCCGTCCTTGCCCAGGGCGTCGGTCAGTCCGGGAATGCCATCCCAATCGAGTTGGATGCCGGCGGAGACGACAAGACGGTCGTAGCCGACCACGCGCCCTCCCGCGGTGGTCACGGTGTGAGCGTCGGGGTCCACGGACACAACGGAGTCCTTGATCCAGGTGACGCCAGCCGGAATCACCGAGGCCATAGATCGGGCGCTGTCTGGCGCCTTGGCGCGGCCGCCACCCACCAGGGTCCACAGCGGTTGGTAATAATGCGTGTCTGCGGGCTCGATCAGCGCAACATCGGCCACGCCGGCCTTCTTCAGGCGCGCTGCCACGGTGATGCCGCCGGTTCCGCCACCGATGATCACGATCTGGTGCTTTTGGTTCATGAGGACCCCTTGCACATTTCTGGTTGGCCGGTTTCCGGCTCTGACCGCAACTGTAGGTTTACAAATGTCCGGACATCCG
>JAQCBM010000190.1 GCA_027729865.1 Actinomycetota bacterium | reverse complement strand
TACAAGCGCACCAACGAAGTGGATCCGATTCGGCTTCGCCCGCATCCCCACGAGTTCGAGCTCTACTACGACATCTAGAACTCCCTTCGCGTCGAATTCATTGCGCCTCGGACTCCCTCCGCGTCGAATTCATTGCGCCTCGGACTCCCTCCGCGTCGATTCGCCTCGCGCGCATGGGATACGCAAGGGCCCCGAAGCAATTCGGGGCCCTTGTCGTTGTCCACTAGCGTCGGGCACGTGACGAACAAAACGGTCGGTTGGCTCCTGGTGGCCGCTCAGGTCGCCGTATTCGTGGTGCTGGCACTGCTTCCGTGGCGCAGCCCCAGCGTGGCGTCCATCGTTCTCGCGATTCCGTTCGTGGTGATCGGTGGCTGGTTGGGCTTGGCGGCATTCGGAACTCTCGGCAACGCCTTAACCCCCACCCCTGTTCCAATCTCTGGAGCCGGTCTACGTACGCACGGTCCGTATGCGCGAGTCCGCCATCCGATCTATACGGCAGTGTTGAGTCTCACCCTGGCCGCGTTGATCCTGGCGGGAAGTTGGTGGAGTTGGGCCTGGGGCCTGGTCATCTTCTTGTTCTTTTGGAGCAAGTCCCGCTGGGAGGACACACTCCTTGCTCGGGAATACGGGGTCGAGTGGGAGTTGTGGGCTCAGCGGACGGGAGCGCTCATTCCTCGCCGTAGAAGATCCGCTCCATAACTGCGCGCGCTCGCCGGGTCACCCGCAAGTATTCGTCCAGCACCTCGGTCGGCGCACTGCCGGGACGTAAAACTGCAGCCAATCCTGACAATTCAGCGACGTCGGAAGGCAATGAGTCACCCGACCGCCCCTTCACAAGCATCACGGCATCGCGAACCGAGGTTGCAAGCATCCACGAGGTGCGCAAGGTCTCGGCGTCCTGAGCCTTCATAAGTCGCGTGGACACGAGGGCTTCAAGACCCTCCAGAGTGCTGGTGGTTCGCAAGGACGGGTATTCGGCTGCATGTTCCATCTGCAACAACTGGACGGTCCATTCCACGTCGGAAAGGCCACCGCGCCCCAGCTTTGTATGCAGTGTCGGATCGGCGCCCCGCGGTAACCGCTCGGCTTCCATCCGAGCCTTCAACCGACGCGCTTCTCGGAGGGCGGCTATTTCGAGTCCGCCGGCTGGATAACGCAAGGGATCGATGAGTTCCACGAATCGCGCGCCGAGTTCGGACGAACCTGCGATGGGAGTGGCGCGCAGCAGCGCCTGCGCTTCCCAGGGTGACGACCACCGTTCGTAGTACGCGCGATACGAGGCCAATGAGCGAACCAACGGGCCTGCCTTACCTTCGGGGCGAAGGTCGGCGTCCAAGTCCACCGGAGGATCGGAAGACGGCGACATCAGCAATGACCGCAATTCCTCAGCGATCGCCATAGCTTGCTTGCTGGCTTGTGTCTCATCTGCTCCCGGAACCGGATCTTGAACGAACATGACGTCGAGATCACTAGCGAAGCCCAATTCGCGACCGCCGAAACGACCCATCGCAATAACGCTCACCTCAGAAAGGGTCGGTCCATCCGCGATCACCTTGCGCTGGGCGGCCACAAAGGCCGCCTGAACTGTTGCGATGGCCACGCTCGACAGGGCTGGGCCGACCTGATCGACACCGATCACACCCAGCAGGTTCGCTACAGCAATGCGGAACAACTCGCGTCGTCGCAATCCGCGGACTGCGGCAACAGCAGCGACGGGGTCTTCCTGGCGTTGCACAAGAGCCAGCGCTTCGATTCCTAGGGCTTCAAGGGTGCGTAGCTTCAGATCGTCATCGTCAGCGAGCATCTGCACCGATTCCGGCGCCCGGAGCAAGAGGTCGGTTGCGTATCGGCTGGCCGACATCACGAACGCCAAGCGTTCGGCAGCAACTGATTCATCGCGCAGCAGCCGCAAGTACCAGGGCGTTGCCCCTAGTGCGTCGCTTACCTGTCGGAAACCAAGCAAACCTGCATCGGGATCAGGTCCATCGGCGAACCAACCGAGCATGACGGGCAAGAGCGTCTTTTGGATGGCCGCGCGGCGAGAAACGCCACTGGTCAGAGCTTGCAAGTGCCGAATTGCCCCGGCGGGATCCGCGTACCCCAACGCCTGCAAGCGCTCTTCAGCGGCCTGCAAGGACAGCCGCGCCTCGCCAGCCTCCAAACGCGCCACAGACTGCAGCAGCGGCCGGTAAAAGAGCTTCTCGTGCAGGCGACGCACCTGGCGCTGGTGGGTCTTCCACTGGTCGAGCAGTTCGCGTACCGGTTCGGCGCGCAGCCCGATCGACCGAGCAAGCACACGCAGTTCGGCATCATCATCGGGAAGAGTGTGCGTGCGCCGAAGGCGCCTGAGTTGAAGGCGGTGCTCCAGCGTCCGTAGGAAGCGGTACGCATCGGCCAAAGCGGAGGCATCAGCCCGACCCACATACCCCCAGGTGGCCAACGCCTCAAGGGCCACCAGCGTGGTGGGGCTTCTGAGCATCACATCGCTTCGCCCATGCACGAGCTGGAGGAGTTGAACCGAAAACTCGACATCGCGCAAGCCGCCGGGACCCAGTTTCAGTTCACGATCGGCGATGTCGCGTGCGATGTTGTCCTCGACGCGCCTGCGCATCGCCTGAACATCTGAAACGAAGTCGGGCCGGTCCGCAGCTGTCCAGACCAACTGCGAGATCTCATCCACGTACCGATTCCCGAGCTCGATATCCCCCGCGCAGTGACGAGCCTTCAGCAGAGCCTGGAACTCCCAGGTGCTAGCCCACCGCTGGTAATAGCCGACGTGAGACGGCAAGGTTCGAACGAGCGCTCCTTGCTTGCCTTCCGGACGCAAAGCGGCGTCGACTTCCCAGATCGATCCTTCCGAAGTGGTCGTCGAGCACGCACGCATCATGGCGCTGGCCAAGGATGTTGCGGCACGCAATGCGTCAGCTTCCTCGATGCCTTCAACGGCCTCAGCCACGAAAATGACGTCAACGTCACTGATGTAGTTGAGCTCTCGGCCACCGCACTTCCCCATACCGATCACCGCCAGCCGGCAGGTGAAGGCAGCCTCCCCCACCTCGGCGCGTGCGATGGCTAGTGCAGCTTCGAGGGTCGCATCTGCCAGATCGCTCAGCCAGGTGGCAACCGCTTCCATACCGGCCAAGCCGCAGAGGTCCCGAACAGCGATTCCCAGCAACCAGCGGCGGTAAGCAAGGCGCAGTTCATCAAGTGCTCGATCGACACTCGCGACAGGTTCCGGTGAGTCCGGGAGTGCCCCCACTGCGAGCAGCAGATGCGTGCGGGCGTCCTTGGCCGACGGAGCCTGCGCGAGCATTTCGGCATCAATCAGCACGCTCAGTGCGCCGGGATCCTTGATGAGGAAATCTCCGAGGGCCTCCGAGGCACCGAGAACATCCACAACCCGGGCACGGAACGCTTCGTCCGAGGCCAATGCCGCGCCTTGAACTGCATCGCAGACCTTCATCAAGCGAACAAATTGCTGCAGAGCCGTATCGGGATCGGCACTAGCGCCGATCTCTTCGACTATCGCAGCCACCGCATCGGATCCGAATAACGGCAACTCAACCAGCTCATTGAGGTTGATCTGGGCACGCTCCGGATCGACGAACCCGCTACGAGCGAGAACCCCCCACCCAGTTCGCTGCCGATCGTTCACAAGACCCGACTCTAGGCGGAGCGTTGGCCCCTGGTTGCGCGGTCGCAGGCCATCACAGCATCGGTAGGTAGCGATCCAATTCCCACGCGGTCACCTGACGTCGGTAGTCCTCCCACTCAGCCCGCTTATTGCGCAGGAAGAAGTCGAAGACGTGCTCGCCCAAGGTCTCGGCCACTAACTCTGACTTCTCCATCGCTGCAATCGCCTGATTCAGCGAACCTGGAAGCGGATCCATTCCTAGTGCCCGGCGCTCAGCTGAGGTGAGACTCCACACGTCGTCTTCCGAACCTGGCGGCAGCTCGTAGCCTTCTTCGATGCCCTTAAGCCCGGCGGCAAGTAGCACGGAGAACGCGAGATAGGGATTCACTCCACTATCCATAGCTCGGTACTCGATGCGTGTGCTGTTGCCTTTCGCGGGTTTGTACATCGGAACACGAATCAGTGCCGAACGGTTGTTGTGCCCCCAGCAGATCCACGCCGGTGCCTCACCGCCCCCAGCGAGTCGCTTGTAGGAATTGACCCACTGATTCGTGACGGCGGTGATCTCCGGTGCGTGGACCAGCAGCCCGGCGATGAAGGAGCGGGCGACCTTGGATAGCTGGTAAGCCGAACCCGGCTCATAGAAAGCATTGCGATCACCTTCGAACAAGGACAAGTGCGTATGCATGCCGCTGCCAGGGTGATCACGGAACGGCTTGGGCATGAAGGTCGCGTACAGACCTTGTTCCATTGCCACTTCCTGCACAACCAAGCGGAAAGTCATGAGGTTGTCCGCGGTGGTCAGGGCGTCGGCGTATCGGAGATCGATCTCCTGTTGACCCGGACCACCCTCGTGATGGCTGTATTCCACGGAGATGCCCATCGCTTCCAGGGTGGTGATTGCCTGCCTGCGGAAATCGTGTGCAACTCCATGGGGAGCGTTATCGAAGTAGCCGTATCGATCAATGGGTATCGGTTGTTCACCAGACTCCGGGCGGTTCT
>JAQCBM010000189.1 GCA_027729865.1 Actinomycetota bacterium | reverse complement strand
CGGGTCCGTCACCTCGAAACGCCCACCCGAAGCCGCTTCACACCATTCGCCGTCGATGAACATGACGACCAACCTAGTGGTGAGGTCGCTCAAGCAACCCGCCCGGGCTCACGGCGTCGCGGCGTCAAGCCTCACGATCAAGCCGCAGCTCGACGAAAGGCGAGGAACCGACGAAAGCGCAGGTCGATACCGTCGAGATCGTAGGACTCGATGTGGAGTTTGCGGCCCGCTGCAACCAAACCGCACTCCTTCGCAACCCCGAGCAGATCCCGCTCACTAAGCCAACGAATCGGGTTCGCGGATTCCGCGATGCTCCCCACCGTCATCGACTCGACATTCACGTCAATACCCAAGCTGGAAGCGTCGATCTCGAGACCGCTTATGTCTGCCTCAATGAATTGAACGACGAGCACTCCTTCCTCGGTGAGCCGTTCACGGACGTCCATGAAGAACGACCGGATCTCCTCATCTGACAAGTAGTACAAGACGTCGATGACGAAGATGACGTCGAATGCGACCTTTCCAAACGGCAACGGCTCGACGCCAGCTCGCGATCGGCTGAGGTGAAGTTCCGAGTCAGCGGTCCGCGCCGAGTTCAGAAGGTCCTCGGACAGATCCGTACCGAACGCCTCGGCTCCGCGACGGCGACACTCAGAGAGACTGACTCCTCGGTTGGCGCCGCATCCGACCTCGAGCACTCGTAAGCCCTGAATCCGAGCCCCGAGGGAGTTGAGGAATCTGAAGAGCGCAGCCTCGGGGCAGAACGAACCCGACGATGGCTCGCTTCCCTCCCAATAATCGAGCACGGAGTCAGCCATGAGCCCAGTTCTCGACGAACTGCCTGATCGATCCAAACGTCCCCATTCCAGTGATGGATTCTGCGTCGATGACTAGACCACACTCATCTTCAAGAGTGGCCAGGATTTCCACATGGGCAAGGCTGTTCCATCCCGGATGAGTGCCGAGTCCATCTTCGTCCGACAGTTGCTCAACCTCAGAGTCGAGTAACTGTGCAATCTTGAGAAGGACTCTCGCCGCCTCTCTCTCATCTTGCATACGCGTCCTCCAGACTCCGGTAGTCGATCTTGTCATTCGGTGTTCGCGGTATGGCAGCGATCCCCACGACATCCGCGGGCAACATGTAGTCGGGGAGCACATCAGACAGCGCCGATCTGAACTCGGCTGCATCAGCCACTACACCCTCGACCACCAGCACAATCGACTCGTCTCGGACAAACGCGGCAACGGCTCGTCCACCGCTCACTTCCCGCGCCCGGGTCTCAACCTCTCCAAGTTCGAGGCGGTGCCCTCGCACCTTGACCTGTCGATCGATTCGCCCAGTGACGAACAAGTTGCGCCCCTTCCGACGCACCCAGTCACCCGTCCGGTACGACCTATTGGCTGGGTCGAACACCCGAGCTGTTGCCTCAGTATCCCTCCAGTACCCGAGAGCGACTTGGGGGCCGGAGATCACCAGTTCCCCCTCGTCGCCTTCGTCAATTCCGAGCGACATGTCACCGATCGGATCGCCTATCGCCACCGATTCTCCACTGATGTCGTCAAGGTTCTCCCGAGTCACCTCAACCACGGTGCATGACACCGTCGCCTCCGTCGGACCGTAGGTATTCAAAATCCTGCAATGTTCGGTGTTGTCGAAGATCGCTCGACAGTGCGGTCGCCGCAGGGGTTCGCCGCAGAAGACCATGAGCCTAAGGGACCGCAACCGCTCGGGCTTTAGGTCGCCAGCGCGAGCGATCACATCAACCACGCTCGGCACCGACACCCACGTGTCGATCGCGTGTCGTTCGATCGCGCGCCCGGGGAACATGCGATCCATAGCGGACGACAGCGGAATGAGGGTCGCCCCTGAGCACAAGGAAGCGAAGACGTCGAGAACGCTGAGATCGAATCCTAGGTTCGGATGTTGGGAGCAGCGTGAGCCAGGGCCTGCTCCGAGAGCCGGAACCGCCCAGTCCAGGTAGTGACAGAGCCCGGTCAGCGGAATCACGACACCCTTCGGGTCACCAGATGACCCTGACGTGAAAATGACGTAAGCCGGCCGATCGTCGATTGCGAGTTCGAGTTCGAGGTCCTCGGGTAACTCTGCGACCTCGTCAACCTCGTCTGGCCTGAGCACACGAGAGCTCTGCGGATGAGCCTCCCAATCCTCCGGCCGATCAGTGAGGATGACGTCGGGTTCGAACGCCTCGCCGACTGACAACCGCCGCCGCAGAGGAAGATCCGGATTCAACGGGCAGTACACGGCTCGAACAGCCATAGCCGCAAACGGCGCCGCATACGCGTCAAGCCCCTTCTCCAACGAGAGCAACACCCGGCCCATCGCGGCATGACGACGGAACACGGTGGCCAGACGCATGATTCGACCAGCGAAATCTTCATAAGTGACCGAGAGTTCGTCATTGTGGAGAGCGAGCGAGTGTGGATGAGCCTCAGCAGCGTTCAGCAACCGCGCCAACGGGTGACGAGGATCAACGGACGAGGGCGAGGGGGTCATTGGCAAGCAGTTCTTGTACGCAACGTGCGAGATCACTAAGGGCGACTGAGAAACTACTCGCGTAGCCGATACGTATCTCGGTGAGAACCCCTTGCTCTCGCAGGAGCGGAAGAATTCGATCAAAGTCCTCCGACACCGAGGGGTTCGATCGCGCGTAGTAGTCGAATTCGACATCTGTGGTTCGACCACCGACAACGACCTTCCGCGTCAACCTGACCCACTCGCGATACGGCACCCCGACCACCGCCTCCATGTGGTGGAGGAAGGTGGCACCGTCGGCGAAGGAACAGCCGAGAAGCACGAGGCGAGCGTCAATTTCGAGAAAGTCGGAGAAGTCACTTGGGTCACCGAACGGCCTGCGAACCCGTTCGAGCGGCAGGCGAGCCGCTTGAGCACCGAGACCCACATGGCTATGCGTCGGCGAGAGGCTTCTCACCGCAGAGGGAAGCCCTCGGAAGTACTCCGACACCACCCCTGACTCCGTTGTCGAAGAACTGAGCGGGTCGAACACCTCGCGCTCTCCGAATGTGTACGTCGGCACGAAGACTGTTCCTGCCGCGCCAAGGAGATCAAGAATCACTTCGCCGATGGCCTCCACCGGCCGCTCACACATCACTCGGCCGATCGTCGCTAGACGGGAGTGCAGGCAGATAGTCGCGCCAGAACCGACACCTAGCGAGACGAGTGCCTCCCTGACTTCATCGAGTTCAGTGCGAATCACATTGCCTCACAAGAGATCGGAAACCGAGGTGAAGTAGCCTCACATGTTGGTGACGAGCCTAGAGATGCCAGCTGCGCAAGTGGGCGAAGAGATGTACGACTGGTGCCGACATCTATGGCCGATGCCAAGGAGCCTCACCGGTCCGGGTGTCCGCCAGACCCTCGACTTCCTCGGCGAACTGCTCCCGGGGCTGAGAAGGTCGTCAGTGCCGAGCGGAACCAGCGTCGGCGACTGGATGATTCCGGACGAGTGGGCAATCAGGGCAGCTTGGATCGATGACATGGAGGGGCATCGAATCGTCGACTTCGTTGACAACAACCTCCACGTCGTGGGGTATTCGGTGCCGGTTGACACCGTGATGTCAGCTGAGTCGCTGAGAGACCACCTCCATTGGCTTCCGGATCAACCGAACGCGGTTCCATATATCACCTCTTACTATGAGCGGACCTGGGGGTTCTGCGTCACCGCCGAGCAGTTTCATCGACTTCAAACCGGAGAGTTCCGGGTCGTGATTGACAGTTCACTCACTCCGGGTGTTCTCGACTTTGCGGATCTCGTCTTGCCTGGCCGCACTCCTCGGGAGGTCATGTTCTCGACGTACGTCTGTCACCCGTCGCTCGCGAACAATGAGCTCTCAGGCCCAGTCGTGACGGCGGCGCTCGCTCGGTGGGTCGCATCGCTACCCGATCGGACCTACACCTATCGGTTCATCTTTGCCCCAGAAACGATCGGAGCGATCACCTACCTCCATCGTCACCTTGAAGAACTCCGGAGTGGTGTCGATGCTGGATGGGTCGTGACATGTGTTGGGGACGATCGGGCGTACTCGTACCTTCCGTCACGCGGTGGTTCGTCTCTCGCCGACAGAATCTCCGAACGTGTGATCGCCCGACTCGACGCGGATGTCGACCGCTACCCCTGGTCCTCGCGTGGGAGCGACGAAAGGCAGTGGTGCGCGCCGGGGGTCGACCTTCCGGTGTGCTCACTAATGCGATCAAAGTACGGGACATACCCCGAGTACCACACCTCAGCCGACGACCTGAACCTCGTGACACCGTCGGGCCTCCACGGGGGCCTCGAGATCCTCGCGAGGTGCGTCTTGGAACTCGAAGGGAATCGCCGCCCTCGAGTCACCACAGTCGGTGAGCCCCACATGTCCTCGCGGAATCTTTACCCCACGCTCAGCTCGATCGGCTCCGCCACCGGGGTGCGTTCGATGATGGATGTGTTGTCACACTCGGACGGAACTTCGGACGCATGCGACGTCGCCGGTCGATGCGGGCTCACAGTCGAGCAGGTCGACGAAATTTGGGATGTGCTGACCGAATACGATCTGGTCCGCTGGTAGTCCGGCGGAACTCACGGCATCGCGACGACAAGCGCGGCGGTGATCACCGGCACGAGTACCAACACGATGGCCTCGGCCG
>JAQCBM010000188.1 GCA_027729865.1 Actinomycetota bacterium | reverse complement strand
TGCTCACCGTCGGGCGTCACGCCTTTCTCGGCTTTTTCCGGTTTCTCAGCATGACGAATAAACATGATCTCGTTCACGTATCAACTCTCCAGCAGTTTGTCGACGTATGCCGACAATGTTGGTGCAGGCTGCGCCCTGATAACTCGATCGACCACCGCTCCATTCTTGACGAAGGCTAACGTGGGAATGCTGCGGGCGTCGTTTTTGGCGCTGACTGCGGGCTGTCATCGACGTTGACTTTCACTACAGTGATACGGCCGGCGTACTGGGTGGCCAACTGCTCAAGAACAGGCGCCACCATCCGGCACGGTCCGCACCACGGCGCCCACAGATCGATAAGTACGAGTTGCTGGGTGTCCAAGGCACCGGCCATGGTCTGATCGGTCGCATCAACTACCCACGGAAGCGGAGCTTTGCACGATGCGCACTGCGGCTTGCCCGCTGTTGCGACGGGAACCCGGTTCTTCTTCTTGCAGGACGGGCAGGCAACTACGTTGCTATCACCCATGGGTATCGCCCTTGGCGTTCGCGGCTGCTTGTTTCATCACCGTGGCACCGCTGACCAATGCGCGTCGCCACGGCGGCACACCTTCGATTTCGATCTCCAGGCTGAAGCTGAGCACGGTGCGGATCAGAACGATGATGGCGAGCACTCCCACGTTCTCGAGCGTGGGGTAGACGGCAACGGTTCGAATCAAGTCGCCGGCAACAAGGATCTCCAGGCCCAGCAAGATAGCTCCGCCGAAAGATTGACGCATCGTCTTATAGGCGCCCTTGCCGTCGTGATCCAACCGGTAGGAACGAATAGTGAGAGCAAGCGACCAGAACAGGCCGACCAACAAGGTGAGTGCAGCGACGATCTCGAAGGCTTGAGCAAGACCCAGCATCACTTCGGTGTAGGGGATGTACGCCGCCAAACCGTCTTCTTCCATGCCCTAGGTATACCGCCATAGGCATGTGTGGCGACAACGGGTACACGACTATTTCTACCCTAGGGTGACCAGGTGCCAGGTGTTCTTCGTGTCTTCGTTGATCTCATTCGCGGTGGCCTCATCGGCGTTGCCGAAGTCATTCCCGGCGTGAGCGGTGGAACCATCGCATTGATTGTCGGTATCTATCGCACGGTCATCGATGCGATCGCCGACGTCGTGTTGGCCGCACGCCAACTGACGGGTCTCGCACCGGGCGGCACGTCCGGAGCGATGCGGACCTTGCGGGGACTCCCCTGGCGGCTTCTGATTCCGGTGGGGATCGGGATGGCAGCGAAGGTTGTCATCGGTGCGGCGGTGGTCGAGCCGTTACTCGAGGAGTATCCGGTGCAGATGCTCGCACTCTTCTTCGGCCTTGTGGTTGCCGGTATTTGGGTGCCAGCGCACATGGTGCATCGCTCTACCGGCTGGCGCCCCTCCTACGCGATCGCTGCCGCGGTGGCCGCTGTCGCGCTGTTTTTTGTGACTGGCCTGCCACCGGCCGCCATCGAGAACCCGAATCCGATCATCGTGATGCTCGCGGCAGCTGTTGCTATCTGTGCTTTGGTGTTACCAGGGGTCTCCGGTTCCTTTCTGTTGCTATCGATCGGGCTCTACGAGCCCACCATCCAGGCCGTGAACGACCGCGATTTGCTTTACGTGGGGGCGTTTGCAGTCGGGGCAGTCATCGGCCTCGGAGCGTTCGTGACGTTGTTGAAGTGGCTCTTGGCGCACCGCGCTGGGATCACACTCGCGATCCTCACAGGACTCATGGTCGGATCACTTCGGGCGCTGTGGCCATGGCAGACCGAGGATCGTGACCTTCTCGCCCCGGACTCCCTGCTGCTGCCTGCGCTGCTCATCGGCGGGTTAGGCGCAGGTATCGTCGTGGTTCTCCTGTTCGTCGAGCGACGTCTGGGAATCAGTGAGGAGCAGATGGACGCGCCTGCCTGATGTTGATTCATCGCAGTGGCGTAGCCTCACATCGTGATTCGCCGTAAGTCGCAGTCGCATTTGCGATAGGGCCTTTTCGCCTAGTTGCGTCGTGTCATGCGATGCGAGAAGTCCCAGGATGAAACGGTCCGCGGTTCGATCCGGATGGCGATCTCGTTGTCGACACGGCTGAGCAACCAATCGCTCAATTCCGTTTGCTCAGTTCCTTGGTAACGCTCGATGAGGATTCTCAACGTTGACTCAACTGCGTCATCGACTAGATGCGCAACACCGGTACCTCGAACGCCGCGGTAGGGAGGGGTATCTGCGGCAACCTCAAATCCGACTCGATCGTCACGCTCAAGTCGCTTGGTGAGTAGCGAAGACTTCTGCGTGCAGCACCACAGATCCATCCCTCGCGGCGCAAACCACAGACTTTGCACGAGTGGTCCGGACGAGCCGTTGGTGGCCAACCGGACCGGAATGCTGGTTCGATCCAAGAACGACTCGATCTCGGATTCCTCCCACGGACCGGATGTGATGCGTGTCATGAACGTGGCCGTCCCGCCGGTCGAGTGGTGTGCATGGCTTCGAGTATCCCATTCGGCCCGGTACTGTTCGCCGGCTGTAACCGCGGGCTTGGAAAGGAGCGCACGTGGCGGCTGTCTTGGCGCTGCTGTCTAGCCTGGCGTGGGGCACATCGGATTTCCTTGGCGGACTTGCAGCTCGCCGCGTGGGCTCGATTCGCGTCTTGGCTGTGTCCTACCCAGCCGGTGCCGTACTCATCACCTTCTTGGCCCTGGTGATCATTCCTGGCCAATGGTCCTGGAGCACCGTGACCATCGGCATCGTTGCGGGCGTTGTCGGTGCACTCGCCATCGGCTTGCTGTACGCGGCCTTGTCTCGGGGGCAGATGGGTATCGTGTCGCCGATAACCGCTGTGCTGTCGGGGGCGGTACCCGTCGGTGTCGGTGTGGTCTTGGGGGAGTCGCTTCCGATCTTGGCTCTGGTGGGTGTTGCGGTAGCTGGGGTAGCAGTCGTTCTCGTGAGTCGTGAATCGGGACCGCATCGACGGACTCCGATTCGTGCGGTAGTGCTCGCCGCCGCTAGCGGGTTGGCGATTGGTGTTTACCTCAGCGTGATCGGCACAGCACCCGATGATTCGGGGATTTGGGTCGCCACCATGGGGCGCTGGTTCTCCACGATCGTTGTCGTGGCCATCTTGGCAATCCTCATCTATCGCTCACGATCCGCTCCACCGGCGAATCGACCATCCTTTCCGTGGAATCTCGCGATCGCCGCCGGTGTGCTCGATGCGTTGGCGAACGCGGTATTTCAGTTGGCTGCCCAGCGAGGATTGTTGGCGATTGTTGCAGTGATCGGTTCGCTCTACCCCGCTGCGACCGTCATCTTGGCTCGGGTCTTCCTGAAGGAGACGCTGTCTCGTACACAGGTTCTAGGCGTGACGCTGGCTCTGCTGGCAGCAGCCACTCTGACACTCGCCTGATTGTCGGATTTTCCACCTTTCCCCTTACGAAGGGCGACACGGGCAGGGCATTCCCCGCTTGAAACACGTAGGTGTGCCACGGTGGGGGGATGCGCGTGTACTCCAAAGTTGCTGTATCTGTCATTTCCATCGTGGCGCTCGTGGCCTCGGGTCTGCTCGGCGCAACCGCCGCTTCGGCCGCGCCGGGCGATGTGACCGAAATCGGATTGGCCGCGGGGGCCACACCTCGCGACGTTGCGCCCGGTCCAGATGGCAGCATGTGGGTGACCGGTGGTGCATCCAAGACGATCGCCAAGGTGACGATGACCGGGGCTGTCACGGCCTACGCTCTACCACTTCCGGCGAATGTCGGAAATCCCTGGGGAATCGCCGCCGGGCCGGACGGCAACATGTGGTTCACCCTGCGCGACGGCGGCAAGATCGGGCGCATCACTATGCAAGGCGCGGTGTCCATCATCGATCTTCCCGACGCCACGATGCGTCCGCAAGACATTGCAGAAGGTCCCGACGGCAACATGTGGTTCACTGAGCTCGGTGGCCGCATCGGGCGAGTCTCAATGGGTGGCCAAGTGACTATGTTCACGGTTCCGTGGGCTAATTCTCGACCGCACAGCATCGTCACGGGCGTTGCCGGGACAGATGGCTTGAACTTCACCGATTCAGGCGCGGATCGAGTTGGCTTCATCGTTAGCGACGGCACGATTTATGGAAATATTCAGTTGACACAGGGCGCTGAACCAACAGGTATCGCGAACATCGATGGCTCCATCTGGTTCGCAATGTCGGGATCGAACAAGATCGGCAAAGCGCTACCAGGCACGACAGGTTCCTTCCTCGAGACGGCCGTTCAAGGCTCGCCAACAGCTATCGCCAGCGGTGCCGGCAATACGATGTGGATCTCGCTCTCGGCGCGAAATTCGGTGGCCAAGTACTCGGTCCAGGGTGCACCTTTGGCTGAGTACACATTGACGAGCCCCAACTCTCTCCCGGCGGGGCTGAGTGAAGGTCCAGACACGAACGTGTGGGTCGCTCAGACGAATGCTGGCAAGTTGGCCCGAGTTCTATCGGGCCAGGTGCCCGTCTCCACTGCTGCG
Organism: Actinomycetota bacterium; assembly: GCA_027729865.1. GTDB lineage: Bacteria > Actinomycetota > Actinomycetes > S36-B12 > S36-B12 > S36-B12. The sequence goes on along the minus strand of JAQCBM010000188.1, from coordinate 176 downwards.
CCCACGATCACTCCCAGCACAGGTGTCAAGGCTGGCACCACGTTGTCCGCCTCCGACGGCACGTGGAGTCTGAGCCCCGGCAGCTTCTTGTACCAATGGCAGGCGTGCACCAACGGTGCGGATGCGAACACGTGCGCGAATATTCCTGGCGCAACCGCGAAGACATACGTGCCGAC